>JALSIL010000320.1 GCA_026990095.1 Lysobacterales bacterium | reverse complement strand
GTAAAACAGCGACCTTTTCATTAGGATTGGCTTGTAATTCATTGATTAGGTCATAATACACTTTGCCCGCACATAAAATAACACGTTCAACCTTATCATTATTTGCGTGTCTATCAGGAATAACGTTTTGGAACTCTCCTTCAAACAACTGGGACTTATCTGATGCAGCTCCTTTGTACCGTAACAGGCTTTTAGGTGTCATGACTATCAAAGGTTTACGCACTTTTCGTAACATTTGTCTGCGCAACATATGAAACATTTGAGCTGGGGTTGAAGGTATGCACACTTGCATGTTATTAACCGCACACAATTGCAAATACCGTTCTAAACGAGCTGATGAATGTTCAGGTCCTTGACCCTCAAAACCATGAGGCAAGAACATAACCAACCCACAAAAACGCCCCCATTTGGCTTCTCCAGATGAAATAAATTGATCAATAACAACTTGTGCACCATTGGCAAAATCTCCAAATTGTGCTTCCCATACAATCAAAGCGTTGGGTTCTGATGTTGCATAACCGTATTCAAAAGCCAAGACAGCCTCTTCAGACAAGACGGAATTAATGATAGAAATACGTGCTTTACCTTTTTCTAAACGTTTAAGTGGCATATAGGATTCGTTTTTATTAACATTATGAATCACTGCATGGCGATGAAAAAATGTTCCTCGTTGTGAATCTTGTCCATCAATTCGAATTTGGTAGCCGTCATTTAATAAACTTGCATACGCCATGGTTTCGGCAAAGCCCCAATCCATTTTTAACTCTCCATTCATCATTTTTACTCGGTCTTGGTAGATTTTTTTAATGCGATTATGGGGTTTAAAATCTTCGGGTATTGCAGTAATTGCCTTAGATAAACGTGCAAACTGTTCTGTGTTAATGGTGGTGTCAATCTTTTCAGACAGGTGACCACCAATATAAGGCGACCAATCTACATGGAATTCATCTTTTACGGGGGATTTTGAGAGTTCAACAACAGGGAGGCCTTCATCCAGTGAATCACGGTAACCTTCGACGAGTATATCTGCGTGTTCTTTAAATATGGTTCCCTCAGCAATTAATTTATCAGCATAAATTTGACGCGGAGACGGGTGTTTTTTGATTATTTTATACATAATGGGTTGAGTTGCCGAAGGTTCATCTGCTTCATTGTGACCGTGTTTGCGGTAACACACCAAATCAATTACCACGTCTTTTTGAAATTCTTTGCGGAAGTCTGCAGCCATTTTAGTGATAAAGGCTAATGCTTCAGGATCATCACCATTAACATGAAAAATGGGTGCCTGCACCATTTTGGCAACTTCGGTACAATAACCAATAGTGTCTTGGTCTAAGGCATGAGTGGTAGTAAATCCAATTTGGTTGTTGACTACAATATGTAAAGTTCCACCAACGAAATAACCCTCATCTTGTGACATGTTAAACAATTCCATGTTAACACCTTGTCCTTCAATGGCGGCATCACCATGAATTAATACGGGTAATACTTGTTTACCAAAAATGTCATTATTACGTCTGAATTGGCGTGCCTTAGCCGAGCCCAATACCACAGGGTTGATGATTTCTAAGTGAGATGGATTAAACGCTAATGCGACATGCACATCGCCCGCTTCGGTAGGTATGTCAGAGGAGAAGCCCATATGGTATTTGACATCGCCAGAATTAACATTGTCGTATTCTTTATCATAAATACCATCAAATTCTTTGAATAAATCTTGAGCAGATTTGCCTAAAGTATTAACCAGAACATTCAAGCGTCCGCGATGCGCCATACCGATAACAATCTCTTTAATGCCTTGTTTACCAGCATGTAAAATAAGTTCATATAGCTGCGGAATGAGTGAATCGCCACCTTCAAGTGAAAAACGTTTTTGACCAACATATTTTGTGTGGAGGTAACGTTCCATGCCTTCTGCTTTAGTGAGCTCCTCCAATAAACGGTGTTTTTCATCTTCATCAGTAGGGAATTTATCTTGTACTGACTCAATGCGTTGTTGAATCCATTCGCGTTGTTCAATGTCATTAATATGCATATACTCATAGCCAACATGTTTGGTGTAAGTATTTTTAAGTACGGCAATAATATCCTTAAGTTTCATGCGATTATCTGCAACAAGAGACCCTGTTGAAAAGGTGGTTTCCATATCCGAATCGACTAAATTATGATAACTGGGATCCAAATCAGCAACGACTGGGCGAGGGCGGTAATGTATTGGATCAACATCCGCTTGTTTGTGCCCTGCCACACGATAGGAGTTAATTAAACGCAGTACAGCCGCTTCTTTTTGCATGTCTTCGGCAGAATGAATTGCTGACTCTACCATGGGTGACAACTGCGCTGCGGCTTCAAATTGTTCGAGTATAGGTAAATGGCGTATATCTTTACCTGTGTTGTCGGTTAATTTATCAAAAACTGCTTGCAGTTCTTTTGATACGCTGTTTCTGTCGACCAAATAATCGTCATAAAAGGATTCGAGCCAACTCGAATTAGTACCAAAAAATTGCGAAGACTGTTGTTGTGTTTTTATCCAAGATGTCACTTTATTGCCCTGTTTACAGAAAAGTTTTCAAATGGCTATTATAACGAAATAAAAGATAGGATTAATTAAAAAGAGATTTAATTGCAAAAATAATCCGATAATTCATCAGAAAAATAAATAAGGGCATTTTTGATTGGCAATGGGATTCCTCCACCGTGTGCACACAGAGAGCCTTGTTCTAAAGTGTTGAGTAAATCAGTGAATAATTCCCTATCAATTTTCTGTTTATTTTTAATTGCGTTGAGCAATAACTCTTCGCCTCTTTTGGTGCCTAATCGACAAGGAAAGCATTTGCCACAACTTTCATAAACAGCAAATTCAAACAGGTGGTGCAGGTATTTAATCATTGGAAAATCAACAGGAATGCCGACAACAGAAGCGTGACCCAGCAAAAAACCATTATTAGAAAAAGATTCAAAGTTTAGTTGTAAGTCACTGATTTTATTGGTTGGAATGATGCCACCTAGCGGACCTCCGATTTGCAATGCTTTAATGTCTTTTGCAAAACCACCGCCACATTGTTCAAAAACATCAAGTAATGTTCTACCCATTTCCACTTCATAAATGCCTGGATGAGTAAAACAGGAATCCAGTGAAATCAATTTGGTTCCTTTAGATTTATCTGTGCCAATTGCGTTATAAAATTTGCCTCCTTTTGTGGTGATGCTGTAGAGACAGGCTAAGGTTTCCACGTTGTTGACAACCGTGGGTTTATTAAAGAGTCCTTGTTGAGTCGGGAAGGGTGGACGCACACGAACTTCAGGTCTTTGACCTTCGATAGAATTAATTAAAGCGGTTTCTTCACCACAAATATAAGCCCCTTGTGCTGAGATAATTTTAAATTTAAAGTCAAAATTTATTGATTCAATATAAGGGGCAAGTTGTTCTATGTTGTTTTTGATGGTTGCGATTGACTCAGGGTATTCTGCACGAATGTAAAGTATTCCATGGTCAGCACCGATTATATAAGCCGAAGCCAAAATGCCAAATAAAACCAAAAGAGGTTGTTGTTCTAATAAATACCGATCCGAATAAGCACCCGCATCGCCTTCATCGGCATTGCAGATAATGTACTTTTGCTCTGATTCAGTATTCATTGCTGAATCCAGTTTAAAGCTTATGGGAAACCCAGCACCACCTCGACCTCGCAAACTGGATATTTTGAGCTCTCCAAGAATCTCATTTTTGCCTTTAGTCATTAAGGCGTCAAAAGCGTTTATAAATTGGTCAATACTAATGGCTTTTCCTGTCAAAATTGGCGTGCCTAAACTTCCAACCCTGTAACTATCTTTTACGGATTTTTTATTATCCATAACAACATTAATTTCAGCGGAATCCAATCCTGAATAATTGCGACCTTGGTAATGGAAAGCTGAGTTCTCATGACAACGACCCAAGCAAGTCATGTGCCCAATTTCGGATGAATCAAAATGTTGTTCTAAGTGTTGTGTTAATTGTTTTTGTGTGCCCGCACACAAACACGCTGAACCATTGCAGACATACACTTTTTTATCTCTATTTTCTGCTTTTAGAAAATCGTAAAAACTCACTGCACCATTAACCGAAGCTTTGCCAATTAAAAATTCGCGGGCAATTGCCTCTGTGTCAGGATTGCCTGCTAAATTTTCAAATAAATTATTTTCTAAACCGTGTCGTGCGGATAATTCGGATAGATTCTTTGACATTATAAATATCTCATTCTATGATAGTTAAAATTATACAGGAATACTCATTGAATCACAATAAAATACGATTGATCAATATTGTCAAATACAATAATGAATTAGTTATTTCAAGAGAAGATTCAATCGCCATTGAATCTCCATTAGAAATACGTCTTGGTTACGATACGGGAAGTTTTAAAACTCTTGCTATTACCTTATGTTCACCTGATGAAATTGTAGATTTGGTTTATGGTCAATTATACAGTGAAGGCATTATCTCCCAATACAGTGATGTATTGAGTATTCAGGTGTTTGATAATGAACTGGGCTTAATTGCAGAGGTAATTCTATTAAAATCAATAGATTATAATAAATACTTAAATAAACGTCACGGTATGATTCATGCCAGTTGTGGGGTTTGCGGAAAAACTGAAATTGATGATTTACTAACCTTTCAATACACAAAAAACAAACAGCCAATTAAAAGCTTATCCACACACGAAATTTGCATGTTACCTGAAAAACTTTGCCAAACTCAGCTCGCCTTTAAAGAAACAGGTGGCGTGCATGCTTGTGCTTTGTTTGATGAAACAGGAGAATTGTTGTTGCTTAAAGAAGATGTTGGGCGACACAATGCTTTGGATAAATTAATTGGTCGTGCCTTGTTGCAAAAATTGTTGCCATTATCCAATAAAACGATACTGCTTAGTGGTCGTGTCAGTTTTGAATTGGTGCATAAAGCATTGATTTCAGGAGTTACAACTCTTGCTGCCATTGGCGCACCTTCGTCCTTAAGTATTGAGATTGCACAGGCTAATAATTTACGGTTACTTGGTTTTGTTAAAAATACTGGTTTTAATGAATATTGCAATGCCAAACCCCGATAGTGAAAACATGATACTAATACAAGTCCTTAATATATCTAGAAAATTCATAAAAATTCTAATCACCATTGAGTCTAAAAATC
Organism: Lysobacterales bacterium; assembly: GCA_026990095.1. Taxonomy (GTDB): domain Bacteria; phylum Pseudomonadota; class Gammaproteobacteria; order Xanthomonadales; family Marinicellaceae; genus NORP309. The sequence goes on along the minus strand of JALSIL010000320.1, from coordinate 11,206 downwards.
ACTGAGAGGTAATAAAACTATGTTTGAAAAAATAAAACAAAAAATACAACAATCCATTGAAAACGCTATAGATTTACAACAAAAAGCACAAGCAAAATTAGCCGAACATTTTAATGATGAAGTTGCGTCCAAAACCCAATGGTCTGCCTTAAAAAAAGGGGGAACAAACTTTAAAACACACAAGCTAGTTCAACAATCTTCAAGGGTTTTAAAGTACCAATTATCAACTGGAGGTCTATTGTTTATAGGTGTGTTTGGACTGATTGGGGCAGGTGTTATGATTGCAGGGTTTTATGTGTTATTCAGCACTTCTGAAATGCCGAGTTTATTTTTGGTGCTTTTTGGCCTAATTTTTTTTACCGCTGCTGTTGTGATGTATTTGACCATGGGAAAACCGATTTATTTAGATCGTTCAATCGGCATGATGTATAAGGGCAACAACCCACCTAAACTTTCAGGAATGCAAGATAAAAATGATAATGTGTACCTTAACAATGTCCATGCTGTTCAAATTATAAAAGAATACGTGCGCTCGAATAAAAGCAGTTATTACAGTTACGAAATTAACTTAGTTATGAAAGACGCAACTCGGGTTAACGTTATTGATTTTGGCAACTATAAACAGATAAAAAAAGACGCCAAAATTATTTCACAATTTTTAGTCAAACCTGTTTGGAATGCCGTTGATTTGAGTTAGGAATGAGATTTTTTGATTTTAGGGTGGTTATTCAACCAAAACAATATAGCTTAAGAAAATACCTAGCGGAAGCAGAACTAAGTAGATGTAAATTGCTTTTTGGTAGGATTTTTTCAAATTGTTATCTTCAATATTAACACGCATACTGTTAAGCCAAACTAATTCCATTATTTGTAAAAATACCACTAATAAAATAAAAACAGTAGAAAATATACCAAGCAGATAGGCCCAATCTTCACCCTTGAAAAAATAAGCAACAGTTGCTGTAATAATAGCAACGATGATAAAAATCATTAATGCTGTTCGTAGCGGTGTAAAGGCTGTTTTTACTGTTTTATTTGACATATCAAGGATTTTTAGTTAGTTCATTAAAAGCAAATTTTAACACAATCTGATACGGGAATTATAGTGATGAGAATTAAATACTGAATTTTAGATTTTGCCAGTCTGAATATACCACAGTTTGTGGTAAATACGTTTGTTTTTAAGTAATTCTTGATGAGTGCCGCTTTCAATGATTTGACCTTTTTCTAAAACATAAATGCAGTCGGCTTTGACGATTGTTGAAAGGCGGTGGGCAATGACCAATAAGGTGCGATTTTTTGCAATGTGTTTCATGGAGCGTTGAATAGCCGCTTCTGTTTCGTTATCCACTGCCGAAGTGGCCTCATCTAAAATCAAAATTGCAGGGTTTTTTAAGATAGCACGTGCCAATGAAATACGTTGACGTTGCCCACCTGAAAGTTTCATGCCTCTTTCACCCACTAATGTTTCGTATGAGTTTGGTAGCTCATTTATGAATTCATCGGCTTCAGCTAGATGTGCCGCTTGTTTAATTTCGGTGAGAGTAGCGGCATTTTTTCCGTAGGCGATGTTGTCTTTTATTGTGCCATCAAATAGAAAAATATCTTGTGAAACCAGTCCAATTGATTCTCTTAACTTACTGATTTTAATCTTGTTTATATTTACATGTCCAATGGTAATTTCACCATTTTCTGGACTGTAAAAGCGCAACAATAATTTCATCAAGGTGCTTTTCCCTGAGCCTGTTTGACCAACAAAAGCAGTGACTTGAGATTTTTTAATAGTGAGATTAATAGAGGATAACACCTGTTGTGATTGTTTTGAATAGGAAAAATCGACACCTTTAAACTTAATATCCTGTGTCATGTCTGTTGATTGCGTGTCTTTTTCATCTCGAATCTCAATAGGAGTTTCGAGCAAGTCCAGAATGCGACGTACCGATGCCATGGCACGTTCGTACAAGTCCATTGTTACGGCTAATGAGGTAAAGGGCCATAATAAACGTTGTGTTAAAAAAACCAACATACCATAAGATCCTACGGTAATAACGCCATCCAGTGCATCGAACCCACCAATTATGAAGGTAGCAAGAAAACCGGTTAAAATTGCCATACGAATAATAGGAGTAAAGGCAGCACTGACTTTTATGGCTTCTTTATTGGCATTTTGATAGTTTAAGCTTAATTCTTCTAAGTTTTGCAGCTCTTGTGGTTCACGAGTAAAGCTTTTGATTGTGGCTATACCCATAATTTTATTACTAATTGCGGTCGCTAATATTCCCGTTTGTTTGCGCACTTCGGTATACCGAGGTTGTGCTTTTCTTTGGAAGAAGAAAGCACCAAATATAATCAATGGAATAGGTAAAAATGCAAATAGAGCAATTTTGGCAGAGATATAAAAGAAAACAGCACCCACACCAATAACCGAAACAATCACTTGAATAAAGTCATTGGCACCGACGTTTAAAAACCGTTCCAATTGATTGACGTCATCATTTAGTATGGAAGTTAGGTTGCCACTGGTTTGATTTTCAAAAAAAGACATATCCATTTGTTGCATGCGATTATAGGTGTCTAGGCGCATTTTATGTTGTAGATTTTGCGCTAAATTTCTCCATAAAAGCGTGTAAAAAAATTGAAACACCGATTCACCAAGCCAAATAACAAAAGTTAGAACAGCTAGAACAATCAACTGAGTCTTTTGTTCGGTATATCCAAAATAAGATAAAAATGAGTCTTGCCCACTAACAACCACATCAATGGCAATACCAATAAGAATTTCGGGGGCAATATCAAAAAGTTTATTGATAACCGAACAAACACTTGCCAAAGTGATTTGTAAACGCATGCCTTTTGCGTATTTTAATAAACGAATAATTGGTTTGCTATTATTCATCAATTTCAATGTGATCTGGGTGAAAAAACTGGATACTCAGGACTTGATAGCTTAATAACTCAATTTTGCCATCATAACGTTGAAAGTCAGACTCATTGTATTCAAAAGCATAACTGCGATAAAACCCAATCTTGCCATTGATTCGTTTTACTTTCATGGACTTCATTGCAATGGAGTCATCCAACAAAACGCCATTGCGTTTTATGGTTTCACGTTTGGCGTAAGCTCGTGCGATATCTCGTGCTTTACTGTTTGTAGCGATGAAAAGGATAAATAAACCCGTTAACAGTAATAAAGGAATTTCAGTCATAAATTGGTTGCAATTGCGGTAGAAATTTATAATATGGTAGGTCGCTTTAAAAATAAAGACTATTGGCTCATAATAAATCAAATAAATTCATAGAAATGTAACTTATAAACATTACATTTGGCTAGGAGCTTGTCCGAGAATAGGAGCCATAGCGAGGGAAAGGTAATTTGAGGCAAGTTTTTGCATGATTTGAGGAGAATAGTTGCCCTATTTGACAAGAATCAGGTGAAAAATTGTCCAAATCCACCTTTTCCGCAGTAGGTTATCTATTCTCGGACAAGCTCCAAGTAAAAAAATAAATAAGAGGCTTTCATAGGGAAAGCTCTCAACAACAGGAGATTACATGAATTGTAACAAAGAAAAAACAATCGACAAATGTGTTATTGCTGCTCGTGGTGGCATGACCTTATTGTCTCAAGATGAAATTAATAAAATAATGAACATGGGCAAGGGCTCGGTTCACGCATTATTTAGAAAGTGCTGCTTAGCAGTATTAAATTGCGATGCAAAAGACGACGATGCGATGGCAGTATTGTCCCGTTTTCCTGATTTTGAAGTTAAACTTTTACCAAGAGAGCGAGGTATCCATTTAGAGTTTGTTAACGCTCCAGCCGCAGCTTTTGTTGACGGTAAGATGATTTCTGGCATACGCGACTCTATTTTTTCCGTACTACGCGATATTATTTTCCAGTCATCTGAGCACAAAGATGGTAATTATGATGAAAGCACACTCTCAGGTATTTCAAATATGGTTTTTGAAATGCTTCGACGTGGTGAAGTCTATCAGTTTGGTAAAGAACCGAATTTAGTGGTTTGCTGGGGTGGTCATTCAATTAATAAGGTGGAATACCAATACACAAAAAATGTGGGTTATCAGTTAGGTTTGCGTGGAGCTGATATTTGTACAGGATGTGGTACTGGTGCAATGAAAGGGCCAATGAAAGGAGCATCCGTTGGGCATGCGAAACAACGCATATTTGATGGGCGTTATATTGGCTTAACAGAACCTGGAATTATCGCAGCTGAAGCACCAAATCCAATTGTAAATAAGTTGGTTATTATGCCTGATATAGAAAAGCGTTTAGAAGCATTTGTGCGTTTAGGTCATGGCATTATTGTTTTTCCTGGCGGAGTCGGGACAGCAGAAGAAATATTGTATCTTATAGGTCTACTATCTCACCCCGATAATAAAGACAATCCTTATCCGTTTATTATGACAGGACCTAAGGAGTCAGAAGAATACTTTAAACAAATAGATGCCTTTATTCGTTATGCTTTGGGTGATGAAGTGGCTGAACTTTATGAAATTATTATTGAAGATCCTGAGAAAGTAGCAAAACACATGATAGCGGGACTGGAAAAAGTGAAGGCGTACAGAACTCAAAAGCAAATTAGTTATTATTTTGATTGGGAGTTGGTTATTGAAGAAGCTTTCAAGTTTCCCTTTTTACCAACACATGAAAACATGCTTAGCCTAAACCTCAATCGTAATCAGCCCGTTAATGAGTTGGCGGCTGATTTACGCAAAGCGTTTTCTGGAATTGTTGCTGGTAATGTTAAAGAGTTCGGACAAATTCAAATCAAAGAGAACGGGGTTTATAAAATTCAGGGCGATAAAGAACTGATGGAACGACTCGATGTGTTATTGCAATCTTTTGTTGAACAAGGACGCATGAAATTGCCAGGAAGTAAATACACTCCAGTTTTTGAAGTACTGACTTAACTAAATAAGCTAAAATGCACAAGGTTTCTCCTTGTGCATTTTAGCTTAAAAGTTTTACTTATCCATTAATTTTTCGATTATGGGGTGAAGAATTACCTCCATGGCTAACTGCATCTTACCGCCAGGAACAACGATGGTGTTTCGGCGAGACATAAATGAATTTTTTATCATCGATAATAGGTAAGGAAAGTCAACGTTTAGGGCTTTGTAATCTTTAAATCGAGTCACAACCATGGACTCATCACTAGTAGGAATGTCACGTGAAATAAAAGGGTTAGAAGTATCAACCAATGACACCCGTTGAAAGTTTATATCGGTATTGGAAAATTGCGGGGTGATGACATTGACATAGTCTCGCATACGACGCAAAATTGTATCAGTAACATCTTCTGGCTTATAACCGCGTTGTGCGGTATCACGATGAATTTTTTGAATCCATTCCAAGTTAACAATGGGAACAACGCCAATTTTTAAATCGGAGTATTTTGCGATGTTAATGTCGTGTTTTTCATTGACAATAGCTCCATGTAAACCTTCGTATAACATCAAATCACTATCTGCGTCTGTATCTAACCAAGGGGTAAATTCACCCGGTTTTTGATTATAACGTTTGGCTTCGTCTTCTGAATGAAGGTAAAAGCGACGTTTGCAACTGCCTTTTTTTCCGTAGGTTTTAAAAGTGTTTTCGAGGTCTTTCAGTATATTGGCTTCAAAACCAAAGTGGGAAAAGTTTCGCCGTTCTTTTTGGGCAAGTTTAACCTTTTTCTTCATTTCTTTGCGGTCATACCGATGAAATGAATCGCCTTCAATTATAACGGGGTTGATTTTTTGTCTATGGAAAATATGTTCAAAAGCTTTTTTTACCGTTGTTGTTCCTGCACCTGATGAACCAGTTACTGCAATAATGGGGTGTTTCTTAGACATGATTTTCACCTATAATATTTTTAAGTAATTGGGTGTCGATTTGACTGAAGTTGCTGTGCACTTGTTGTGCTTGAGTAAAGTCTTGTTTTTTTGTGTATTGATTTGTTGTTACAATTGTTTTAAGTCCCGCTTGCACAGCAGATTGTAGCCCTGCCTCAGAGTCTTCAATGGCAATGCAATCTCTTGCTTTTAAATTAAGTTTCTCTAAAGCGTAGAGATAAATATCAGGTGCTGGTTTCTTGTTGGCAACAATATCACCTGCGGCTATAACCTTAAATAATGATTCAGCTTGTTTTCCAAGATTTGCTCTAAGTAATGCAGTAACATTAATAGGTGTGGTTGTTGTCGATATTGCCAGAGTTATTTTTTCAGCTTTGGCTTGGGTAATTAGTTTTTTCACGCCCTTTCGTAAGGGAATTTTTCCTGATTCTAATAACTGTATGTAATGCTTGGTTTTGATGGCATGCAAGTCTTTGATTTCTTCGTTTGTTAAAATGTTTTGCTTAAGAAAATCAGTTTGGTAATAGTTTATTCTTTCTTTACCACCCGTAACTTTTAATAATTGACCGTAGAGTTCTTCACTCCAATGCCAATCTAAACCTTTTTCTTGAAAAGCCAGGTTGAATGCCACACGGTGGCCATCACGCTCGGTATCAGCCATGGTGCCATCAACATCAAATAATATACACTTTAATTTCATAAATTCACTCATTTGTCATTCCAGCCGAACCACAGCAAGAGCAGGAGTCCAGTTTTTATTTAAATGGATTCCTGCCTTTGCAGAAATGAATACTGGATTTTTTTATTTGTATTTATCCGCCATATCATCCATAGAGATTGGCTTGATTTTTGAGGCATTGCCAGATGAACCAAATGCGTTAAACCGATCAACACAGATTGCACGCATGGCATCGGTTGCTGCACGTAAATATTTGCGCGGGTCAAAGTTGCTGGGGTTTTCGGCTAAAAATTTACGCACAGCACCAGTCGAGGCCAGCCTCAAATCGGTATCAATATTGACTTTGCGAACGCCGTGTTTAATGCCTTCTTGCACTTCTTCAACGGGTACGCCGTAAGTTTCAGGAATTTCACCGCCGTATTGGTTAATGATTTTTAACCACTCTTGCGGAACGGCAGATGAACCATGCATTACCAAATGAGTATTAGGAATCTTAGCGTGAATTTCTTTAATGCGTTGAATGGATAAAATATCACCTGTTGGTGGTTTAGTAAACTTATAAGCACCATGTGATGTTCCAATAGCAATTGCCAAGGCATCTACGTTGGTTTGTTCTACAAAATCTTTGGCTTCATCAGGATCAGTTAACATTTGATCCATGGTTAATATGCCCTCAGCACCTGATCCATCTTCTTCACCTGCAATGCCAGTTTCCAATGAACCTAAACAACCTAGCTCACCTTCAACTGATGCTCCACAGGCATGTGCCATGGCAACGGCTTGTTTGGTGATGTTGACATTGTATTCGTAGGTAGATGGTGTTTTCATATCGGTCATTAATGAACCATCCATCATTACTGAAGTAAAACCAAGGTATAAAGATTGCATGCAAACAGCAGGTGATGCACCATGGTCTTGATGCAATACAATCGGAATATCAGGCCACTGTTTAACCGCAGATGCCACCAAACCTTTGATAAAGGCAGGACCAGCATAGTTACGAGCACCAGCTGAACCTTGTAAAATTACTGGTGAATTGCTTATCGCGGCTGCTTCCATAATGGCATGGATTTGTTCCATGTTATTAACATTAAAAGCAGGCATTCCGTAACTGTTTTCTGCGGCATGATCCAATAATTGTCTAAGTGAAATTAAAGCCATGATTATTTCTCCAATAGGTTGTTAACAGTTTCAACGATTTTATCAACCGTGAAACCAAAATACTCAAATAAAACTGCACCAGGGGCAGATTCGCCAAAAGTGTCTTGTGATATAACCGCACCATTAAGTCCGACATACTTATACCAAAAATCGCCTTGTCCTGCTTCAACAGCAATACGTTTAGATACATTGGAGGGTAATACACTTTCTTTGTACTCGTTGGTTTGTCTGTCATAAATATTGGTGCAAGGCATGGAAACAACACGAATATTATCGCCAATTTTTGTTGCGGCTTTCATGGCTAAGCCCACTTCAGAGCCAGTTGCAATAATAATTGCATCTGGTGTTCCAATAGAATCTTTTAAAATATAGCCGCCTTTGGCAATATCTGCCACTTGTTGTGCCGTTCTTTCTTGTTTGTCGGTATTTTGGCGGGTAAAAGTTAAGCAACTTGGACCATCTTTTCTTTGAATGGCTGATTTCCATGCAGCAACAGACTCTACCGCGTCACAAGGTCGCCAGACATCCATGTTAGGAATCAAACGCAGAGTTGATGTTTGTTCTACTGGTTGATGCGTTGGACCATCTTCTCCCACACCAATTGAATCATGGGTGTAAACAAATAAACCTCGAATTTTCATTAACGCTGCCATACGTAGGGCATTTCTAGCGTACTCTGAAAACATAAGGAATGTTGCACCATAAGGCATTAGACCCCCGTGTAGCATCATGCCATTCATTATCGCTGTCATGGCAAACTCACGCACGCCATAAGACAAATAGTTACCACTAAAATCCAGTTTTCCAGTGCCATTTACGGCTCTGGAACCTGACCAAAAAGTGTTGTTCGAAGGGGTTAAATCCGCTGAACCACCAAATAAACCAGGAACCAAAGGTCCCAAGACTTCCAGTGCATATTTCGAGGCTTTACGTGTTGGCATGGACTCTGTTTCTGCCTGTGCTTTTTCGATGGCACTTGTAGCAAGTGCTTCAAAATCAGCGGGTAATTCATTGTTCATGCGTGCGCTAAATTCAGCTGCTTTTTCAGGGTATTTAGCTGAATATTTGGCAAATTTCTTATTCCATTTTGATTCTTGTTTTGCACCTTTTTCAACGGCATTCCATCCCTCGTAAACTTCTTGAGGAATTTCAAAAGCAGGAGCAGTCCAATTCAGTGCTAAACGTGTGGCTGCGACTTCATCTTCACCCAATGGTGCACCATGGCATTCGTGCGAACCTGCTTTTGTTGGAGCTCCCATTCCAATGATGGTTTTGGCACAAATAATTGATGGTTTGTCTGTCACTTTCTTGGCTTTTTTAATTGCCTTTTTAATGGCTTTTGAATCATGACCATCAATTTCTTGCACATGCCAGCCATAAGCTTTAAATCGTTTCGGAGTATCATCGGTAAACCAACCATCGACTTCTCCATCAATAGAGATGTTGTTATCATCGTATAAGGCAATCAACTTTCCTAAGCCTAATGTGCCAGCAAAAGAACACGCTTCGTGCGAGATGCCTTCCATCAAACATCCATCGCCTAAAAATACGTAAGTGTGGTGATCAACAATATCAATGCCGTCTTTATTGAACTCTTTTGCTAATAACTTTTCAGCTAAAGCCATGCCAACAGCGTTAGTAATGCCTTGCCCAAGAGGGCCGGTTGTTGTTTCGACCCCTGGTGTGTAACCGTATTCAGGGTGACCAGGTGTTTTGGAATGCAATTGACGGAAGTTTTTAATGTCATCCATTGATAAGTCATAACCCGTTAAATGCAATAAAGAATAAATTAGCATTGAGCCGTGACCATTGGATAACACAAACCTATCGCGGTTTGACCAATGAGGATTCTTAGGGTTGTGGTGCATAAAGTCGTTATACAAAACCTCTGCCATATCTGCCATGCCCATGGGGGCACCAGGATGTCCAGAGTTTGATTTTTGAATGGCATCCATGGATAAAACACGAATGGCATTAGCAAGCGTAGATCGTTTAGTCATATTAATAAGCTCAATTATAATTTGTGCTCATATTATACCAATTAATTTATAAACAAAAGACACAATTGCTTATATTAAGTATAAGAAGTTCTTATTTTAAATTTGCGAATTTTTTAACGCAGAGTGGTGTTTTTTTTGCAACTTTTTAACACGTGCCAGAGTTATGCAAAGGCTTCCAATGGTAAGAGCTGTTAGAATACAAGTAAGAGTAAAGTATATGCAGCAAAAATTTAGAATCAAGGCATAAAAAAGTATTCGATGCTGTACATAAATTGAATAGCAGAGCAAGAAAATGTTTGGGATATAAAACGCCTTATAAGGTTTTTGAATTAACTGCTATAAACACGAATAAATCAACGGAGTTGCACTTATTATACGAATCTAAGAGGTAACAAAAAGGCATCCGTGCGTTTTTGTTATTTTTATTCATCAGCATATGAAACCTGACATCTAATAATTAAAATAGAAACTTATTCCAAAATCACCATCTCCAAATACCCAACCATCTTGATAGGGATAGTTTGAGTAATAGTCAAAATAGTAACTTTGAGGGTGTTGCACGGCACACCAGTTATTATCGTGCCAATGTCCATAACCGTAATAATTATCGGTAAAATAGTGCCCTAAGCCACGTAATGGACGATAGGTGTATTGACTCTGGAAATAGGGCTGATAATTATTGTATCTTCTGTAATTGTTATTGTAATTTTGGTGCCTCGTGTAGTGGCGATAATTCTTGTTACGATAACGGTTGCGGTAATTGTAATTATTACGATACGGTTGATTGTAACCGTAAGTGCTAAATGGAGCATTGCTATTGCCATAATGGTTATTACTATTATAATTGCGTCGATGATTTCTGTTCTCTTGACGCTGAACATGTCGATTGCTATAGCTGTGTTTCGATTGATGCGTAGAATGATATGATTCACGCCTTTCATGTCGATCGTTGGCAAAACCTGCAGAGCTGAAAGCAATGGCTGTGATTAGTGCATAAATTAAATGTTTCTTGTTCATGGATATTCTCCTGTAAATGTTACGCTTTTTAGTCTACGGACAAAGGCTGAACTTTTCCTGAATGATTTAATGGCGTTAATTTTGTGTTCATTTAAGGGTATTTTGAATTTTTGTGAGGTTGAAATTTATTATCTGCAGTAAAATGCGTTCTTTTGAATTGTTAAATGTAATGAAATTATTAAAACCGTTACTTTTTATAGGGTTGTTGTTGCCGATTATAAATCTATTTTATCGGGGTGCTCAAGATGATTTAACCGCTGATCCTGTAGAATATATTTTGCACTACACAGGCTTGTGGTCATTGCGAATAGTGTTACTCACTCTCATGATGACTCCATTAAAGGACCTGACTAAAAATGCGTGGTTTATGAAGGTTCGAGGGATGATAGGCTTGTATGTGTTTTTCTATGTCAGTTTACACTTATTGGTTTATGTGTGGTTGGATTTGCGTTTTGATTTTGCCCATTTGTGGGAAGATATTGTTAAACGTCCCTAT
>JALSIL010000319.1 GCA_026990095.1 Lysobacterales bacterium | reverse complement strand
AATAGAAAAAATATTGTAGATGAAACGCAAGTCGGCTTCGCCTCCAGTGGCTTTCCAACGTAATTCAAGTTGTTGTTGCTTGTTTGGGTCTTGAAGCTTGTCGAGCCATGATGGTGTTGCATGGCTGCTGATGCTGTTAAAAATTAAGGATGCTAAAAGGAAAAATCTCATTGCTAATTCGCTTTATTATTTGGTTTATAAAATCTTACTTATAATCCTTTGGTATATCTTTTCAAGATTCCTTATGTCTTCGACTAAAACACACTCATCAATTTGATGAATGGTTTTATTGATTACTCCTAACTCTACCACATCAACACCGTATTGCGCAATGAATCGACCATCTGAAGTGCCGCCAGCGGTATTGAAATCTGGTTTTATGTGACAGATTTCACCAATACTTTGAGTTACTGCTGTATACAACTGTTGTGATTGACTGTAAAAGGGCAGTCCAGATAGATTCCATGCAAGCGAATAGTTCAAGGCGTGTTTATTTAATAATTGTTTAAGTTGTTGTTCCAGTGACTGTTTTGAAGATTCGGGTGAGTAACGAAAATTCGCAACAATAATCATATCAGCAGGTATGATGTTGGACGTGTTACTTGAGGTTTTTACTGATGAAATTTGAAAACTGGTGGGTGGAAAATCATTATTGCCATTATCCCAATTAAAGTGGGATAATTCTTCAATAAAAGCAGCGGCTAAAAAGACGGGGTTTTTGGCATTTTGTGGATAAGCCACATGCCCTTGTTTGCCATGAATAGTGATTTCACAATGCAAAGAACCTCGTCGTCCAATGCGAACCACATCGCCTAATGTTTGTGAGCTTGATGGTTCTCCAACTAAAGCGTAATCAAATTTATGCTTTTGGGCAATATAAGGCATCATTTTTTTAATGCCATCAGTCGCAACTCCTTCCTCGTCACTAGTCAACATAAGGGCTATTTTACCTTTGTGGTTTGGTTGACTTGTAACAAAACTAATCATTGCAAGAGTGAAAGCCGCAACTGCGGATTTCATGTCGGCTGCACCTCGACCATGGAGATAGTCACCATCAATCACAGCAGAAAAAGGTGAGTGTTTCCATGCGTTTTCATCGCCTGTTGGAACAATATCTGTATGTCCTGCGAATAAAAAACTTTTAGAATTGTCACTGTCTTGCCCATGCCAAGCAAATAAATTATCCACTTCGCCAAAGCGTTTGTGCTCAATCTGAAATCCTGCATCGATTAAAAGTTGTGCAAGTAATGGCTGGCATCCCGCATCATCAGGCGTAATGGATTGTCTTTTAATCAGTTCTTGGCTTAAAGCTATGACATCATATTTAGACATGATTTTACCTGTTGTAGGGTGGGCTTGCCCACCAATAATGTATTTTGAAGTGTTAAACCCATTTGTCAGGGAAATAGCCAATATGATATTGACCCTCAATTTCTATAATAGGGCGTTTTAATAGAGTTGGATTGGCAACAATTAGACTAATTGTCACCTTTGATTTTTCATCATCACTGAGATTCCGCCAAGTGGTACTGCGTTTGTTGACCAGGTCTTCCATTGAATGTTGAGATAAAAAGGATTCAACTAATTTTTTATCTATACCATCAACACGGTAATCGTGAAACTCACACATTTGCCCATTACTGGCACACCATAAGATGGTTTTTTTAATTTTGTCGCAGTTTTTAATCCCAAATATCTTCATCAGATTTGCTCAAGTAATCAGCAATATGCTGGTTTAATTCATTCAGTCCAGTTCGGGTTATGGAAGAAATAACAAAAACAGGGTTTTTCCAATTGAGTTCTTTAACATACTCTTTAACTTTTTCTTTAACCGTGTCTTTTGCCATTAAATCAGATTTAGTGAATACCAGCCAACGCTCTTTACCTTGTAATTCATTAGAGAACTTTTCCAATTCAATTTCTAAGGCTTTGAATTGTTCCACTGGATCGGACAAGCCTTTGTAGGCAGGTAATTCAACCATGTGCAATAATAAACCTGTTCTTTGCAGGTGTTTTAAAAACTGAATACCAAGTCCAGCTCCTTCTGCAGCCCCTTCAATCAACCCTGGAATATCGGCAACAACAAAAGAAGTTTCCGAATCTATGCTTACCACGCCAAGGGCAGGGTAAAGTGTGGTAAATGGGTAATCAGCAATTTTTGGTTTTGCACTTGAAACAGCATCGACATAAGTGGATTTCCCCGCATTGGGAAAGCCGAGTAAGCCAACATCAGCTAAAACTTTAAGCTCAAGGCGCAATTGCCTGACTTGTCCTTCTTCACCTGGCGTGAATTGTTGCGGTGCACGATTACGAGAACTCTTGAAGTGCATATTGCCCAAGCCACCTTTACCACCAGCTGCCGCAATCAGCACTTGATTGTGTTCAGTAATATCGCCCACCTTGATGTCCATTTCTAAATCATAAACTTCGGTACCAACAGGAACTTTGATAATCAAATCATCGCCTTGCTTGCCATACATTTGACGACCACGAC
>JALSIL010000318.1 GCA_026990095.1 Lysobacterales bacterium | reverse complement strand
AATAGGGCAGATGGGTGGTTTTGATTATATGTCCTTTATTGTTCCAGGTCTTGTGATGATGTCGGTGATTACCAATTCGTATGGCAATATAGTTTCTTCTTTTTTTGGTGCTAAATTTTCCAAGCATATTGAAGAAATGCTAGTTTCTCCCATGCCTAATTGGGTTATTTTATTTGGGCATGTACTTGGGGCTTTGGCTCGTGGATTAATGGTGGGTAGTATTGTCACAGTTATTGCTTTATTTTTCACAGAAATTCATGTTTACAATATTTGGATAGTGATTTCTACTGTTGTCTTAACTTCAGTTGTATTTGCTTTGGGAGGGTTTATTAATGCATGTTTTGCAACCAAATTTGATGACATTGCAATTATTCCAGCATTTATCTTAACACCGTTGACTTATCTTGGTGGTGTGTTCTATTCGATTTCATTATTACCGCCTTTTTGGCAGTCTGTCTCGAAGTTTAATCCTGTATTATACATGGTCAATGCATTTCGGTATGGCTTTTTAGGAGTCAGCGATGTGAATATTCACTCTGCTTATGCAATAATAATTTCTTTTGTGGTCATCTTGACTATAATATGCCTTTACATGCTTAAAAAGGGCGTTGGTTTAAGAACATAAGAGGTAAAAATGAACAAAACTGCATTAATTATTATAATTATATTGTTAGCAATAATCGCATTTGGAGGGTATAAATTTATCATCCAAGGCAGCACAACAACCAGTGTGGATGGACGAACTACCATACACTTGACTGATTCTGAAAGGCATTTGATACTTGAGGAAATGCGTGGTTTTTTAGACGCCACTCAACAAATTATCGCAGCAGTTGCCACTGATGACTTAGATAAGGTTAACAGCGCAGCAAAAAAAGTAGGGCGTGCGGCTCAAGCAGAAGTGCCCGGAACGCTAATGGCTAAGCTGCCCATCGCTTTCAAAAAACTCGGTTTTGACACTCATACGAAATTTGATCAATTAGCATTGGATGCAGAATCACTTGAAGACGGTAGTTATACTTTAGAGCAATTATCTGCACTTATGCAAAACTGTGTTGGTTGTCACTCGGCCTATCGTTTAGAAGTGGAAAAAAAGTAAAAGTTTTTTTGTCGTGACTTAATGTCGTGTATAATTCCACGGTTTTATTGCAATAACATTAAGTGAAGTTACCTAAACTCAAAATTGGAAACCACACCATGCCAAACTCGATTGCTTTGGCACCGATGAGTGGTGTCACCGACAGACCGTTTCGACAACTATGTCGTCAATTGGGAGCAGGTTATTTGGTTTCAGAAATGCTGGCATGTGATTTGTCATTATTAAAATCAGCCAAAAGCCGTTTTCGTTTAAACCATGAAGGAGAGCCAGGACCAATTGTCACGCAAATTGCAGGCTCTGATCCTGAAAAACTCGCCATAGCAGCTCAATTCAATGTGCAAAATGGCTCGCAAATCATAGACATCAACATGGGATGCCCAGCAAAAAAGGTCTATAAAAAATCTTGCGGCTCCGCACTGCTTGCACACCCTGATTTAGTTAAGGATATTTTGCAAGCCACGGTTGAGGCTGTTGATTGCCCCGTGACCTTGAAAATTCGACTTGGTATTGATGATAACAGCATCAATGCATTAGAAATCGCTCAAATTGCCCAAGATAGCGGTGTGCAAGCCTTATTTATTCATGGTCGCACACGCGTGCAAAAATACAAAGGCGTTGCCAATTACAAACACATCACTTTAGTTAAGCAGAATATTGATATTCCCGTTATTGCCAATGGAGATATTGATTCACCTCAAAAAGCACAATATGTCTTTGAACAAACTGGATGTGATGGCATTATGATTGGACGAGCAGCGCAAGGAAATCCGTGGATTTTCCGCGAAGTCCTGCATTATTTAAAAACAGGGGAACTTTTGCCCCGACCAAGTGATGAAGAAATTATCCAAACCATGTACCAACATGTGGAAAATCTTCACCAGTTTTATGGTCAATACAAAGGCATGATGATTGCAAGGTCACATATTGGTTGGTTCCTCAAGCGAGTGAATCAACAATCTATCGCCCGCGAGTTATACGCAATTAATGACGCGGAGAAACAATTGCTGTTTATCGAACAGAATATTATGAGGAAAGTCGCATGAGTATCTTTAACCTTTTTAAAAAGCCCAACTGGAAAAACAATGACGAAAGCATACGAGCAAATGCTGTTGCTCATGATGCATCAGAGGAACTGCTGGCTCAGCTTGGATCAATAGCACAAAATGATTCATCTGAGAAAGTCCGAACAGCTGCCTTAAAACGCCTTAAAGACTATCGGTTAATCGCTAAAATAGCTCGCAATGATAAAAGTAAATTAGTCAAAAATGCAGCGTTTAAAATGATGCAAGATTGGTTTGCCAAAAAACAAGACGACACGCAATTAGACTTAATCAAAACCATTGATGATGTAAGAAGCATTGAACTGGCTGCACTTAACTCAAAAAATAAAGAAATTCGCACTTATTG
>JALSIL010000317.1 GCA_026990095.1 Lysobacterales bacterium | reverse complement strand
CCTTCACACGTGGCATTATTGCTGTGTTGTCCTGGTATCCGCCTTGTTTTTTTTCTTGAGCGTTGTTTTCGTAATTCTGGGTCAGTAAATTCACGTATAAAGTGTGCCTCTAACATAACAAAAGCGGCGCGTAAATTGCCATGCGGCAACTCAATATCTGGATTAAAAACATCAAACGACAATTTGTGGCAACTGCGGCAATCTTTATCCATGGTTATAGGTTTAAAATGTTCTTTATCGTCTTTTAGTTGATGGCAGTTTGAACACACCAAAGATTGACCGCTTAATTCATCTTGAACAAGCTCCTTATCCAAATGCACTTTATGTGAAAATTTTAAATTTGACTCTTCAATTGGTTTTACTTTTAAATCAAACTTAGGTCGGTTCTTTCTCCATTCATAGGCACCATTTATGAGTTTGGGTTGAATTAAACTTAAACGAAACGGTGGGTGGTTATCCGAATCAAAACCAGTAACCACTTGTACGGGATTCTTTTTAAGCGAATCTTGAGTTTCGTATTTTTGTATATTCTGATGGCAATTAACACACAAAGTATCATCCGTTCGTGTAATTTGTGCCGGTTCATTGTGCTCTTTATGGCAATTTTCACATAGAAATTTGTCGATTTCTTTCATTGCAGGGTGCATAGTGTTGACATGCTCTCCTAAATTTTGATGGCAACTCAAACACTGTTTATCTTGTACTTTTTCAAAAGGTTTTACGTGACAAACTTGGCAATCATCTCCAATCTCAGGAATTCGGTGAGCCATTGCCATCGGTCCAGACAACCACGATTTATCTGTCACTAAGGGGAAGTTTTTAGTTTTTTCTTTAATTCCTGGTTGTGTAAAACTCAAATAAGGAATCAATAAATAGACCACTAAAATAGATAAAAACAAAAGGTAAGAGAGAAGGCGTATACTGATTTTTCCTTTCTTTTCCTCAATCTTAAATTTTTTCTTTGTAAGCAAGGACTTTCTTTTTGAACGCGATATATTTAGTGCAAAATCAAATCCAGCAGGAACATCTATAATTTCAATATCATAAACACCCAGTTGATAAGTAAATCCCTTTTGGAGCGTACCCGATGCAGTTAATTTTGTCTGAGTCAACACTTCTATGCCATTTGAACAAGTGAATTTAGCCTTGTCTTCTCCTTTGGGTTTTAGGGTAATACTGCCATCAGCCATTTCATCCAAAACCAAGTTCACATTTTCTGTGTTTCCAATAACAAGTTCATTAACATCAAAGTCTAAATCTTGGTATTCTTCCTGACTGCCGAAAACTGATTTTCTAATTAAAATAAACATATATGCAAATTACCAATAAATAAAAACGACTAAAATGTGAACAGTTAAAGCAGCTAATAAGGCAATCGTTAATGGCACATGAAAAAGCAGCCACACCCTTAAATAAGCTTTAATTTGCAGATTTCTTTTAATGATTTTAAGCAATCTTTGCCGCCTCGAAAATTTTGATAAAATACCATCAATTGCAGAAGCTTCAGCATGATTAAGACTATTAGGTAAAGCTCTTGCTAAGTATGATATGACTCTTTCTTGATTTTTGTTTGACGTATACTTATCAGACTCGGATTGTATTTTAATCTTCGAATTGTCGCTTCGTGTCAATTGAGAAAACAGGCCACCGCTAATCTTTGTGTTTTCTATCGCACTTAATACCAACAACCTAATTTCAGCGCGGCAAGAACCCGATCTGTTCTTTATTTCATCATCAATTTGAGCCAATTCTTGCAACCAACTCTCTTGAGAACCACCATTATTGTTTTTGGACATCACTTGAGGGTAATGCAAGTAAGTGAATAGTCCATAAAAACCTGATAAAATCACGGCAATCATCAATACATAAGCTAACGTATGGATATTCCAACCAACTTGAAAAGCCGCATGTAAAGTAGCAATTAATAATAAACTTGTTCCAAGGAATACATGAGCAGAAGTCCAGCCTTCTACTGTTCCCATTCGCGATGAATAACTTCTTTTTCTAATCCCTAAATAAGTTAACAACAAGACAAGAAAAGCACTGAAGATACCCAAAGTATAACCTTGCCAAGTACCTCCATTCGCGGGTTGCTCTATTCCTTGAGTTAAATAAATCACTGCAGCAGAAACAATCAAAATTAATGATAAACTGAGGTAGCGGTACTTTTTGTATTTAAGTAAATTTTCAAACACTTTTATCGTCCCTCAACTAAGTCAACAAAGTCATTAGGGCTTATTCTAATGGCTGCTCCTGTTGGACAGGCTCGAACACAGGCCGGTCCTGTTTTTAAGTCTTTGCATAAATCGCATTTGACTGCTTTTTTACCTTTATCTTTTGCTTTTGCATCGATAACAGGGTTACCTAACTCACCAGGTCCTTTACCTAAACCTAAAAACATCCAAGCAAGCAAACCTGGCTTTTTAGGCATGTCGTAACTCATTTTTATGACATCGTAGGGGCAATTGGTTTCACAATTTCCACAACCAATACACGAATCATCAATAAAAACTTCGCCATCATCTGCCCGATGGATGGCATCAGCTGGGCAATCTTTCATGCAATGCGGTTGTTCGCAATGGCGGCATGAAATTGGGATATGTAATCCTGCAAATGAATCTCCTTGCTCACGCTTTAAACGCGCAATACCAAAATGAGTTTCTGCACAAGCTGTTTCACAATTATCGCAAGCGACGCATAGATTTTCATCAATCACTAAAGCATTTGTCGCCTCCCCTAGCCCTTGTTTTAATAAAAAATTATTGATATCAACTGATTCATAAACCGAACCCATTAGGTTTGATTTTTGCATTAATTCCGCTAAATCGCTTTGCAAGACTTTGATTTGGTCTTTATTGGATTTAATTAAGGTTAAAAACTGCTGTAAGTTCAACTTAAAGGCTTCAACCCGAACAGCCGCAACAGCGGTATGTGTTCGAGTTGGGTTACCCATTAAGGCTAATTGACCAACTAGTTCTCCTGACTGCAGTTGTGTCGTCACCCGCTTTTTATGTTTTATCCCTTTTGCAAGAGAGACAGTCCCTGAACGGATAAGGTACAAGTGTTTGCCCTTTTCTCCTTCTTTAAAAATAGTTTCATTGGCTTTAAATTCAACCATTCTAACTGTTGCAGCCAAGGCGAGCATTTCTTTCGAGGATAAATTCGGGTTAAACGCCTCTTGCAAGGCTCTAACGGTAGATATACGATTGATGCCTTGTGCCACTTCGTCGTTTGAATTCATCAGCTTCAACATAATACGACGTGGCGTTTCGATTAAAATACACTCGTTACCAGCAATGGCATCGGCCTTTCTTGGTCGTCCTGATAGCAGGCTCATTTCACCGAAAAACTGCCCAGCTTTCAAAGTAAAGCTCTTGCCTTCTTCAGTGGTTAAACTGACTTCACCTTCAACAATGGTATAAAAAGTGTTGCTGTACTCTTCCTTTTTGAAGATTTTATCACCTGCTTTAATTAGTTTGGTGAATTTACTGTAATTCTTGGCTTTAGCCAGTTCTTGTTTCTTATTTGCCTCTTGGTAACCTTGTTCATCCAAAGCAATAACAATATTACTTTCTATAATCAACTCTCTAAATGCCAAAGCATTCATGCGTTTAAACATGGGAACACGCTGTTGGTATAATTCCAAAATATCTTGAGCATCCATGACATAAGGTAACAACTTGAATTGTTGTTCGAGCAAAGGGTGATCGGCGGGTTTGATTTCCTTACCATGAATAAACTCAATAACATCATGACCTTGATTCATTGCTTGTTTGATTAATGGATAACCGCCCAATGCTCCAATAATATAAAGACCTTTAACATTGCTTTGGTAATGATTGTCTAAATCAGGAATGGAATCTGGCTTGTCATTTGGAAATTCAACACCGCAAGACTCAACAAAACGACGCGGTGCTATCGCACCTAAACGGGCAATAATGCAGTCACAATCGATGGATAAATCCCCCTCGGGGGTGTCTAGTACAATCGCCCCTTTTTCATCTACTGATTGGGGCAATTGTATTGCTTTAACATTGGTATTGTATTGACAAAAAAACTGATTTGATTTGTTGTTAATAGCCGATAAAACTGCATTTAAATTGCCCTCTTTGGCACGCGTAAATTCGTTTCTTCGGTTGATGATATAAACGGTGTTATTTTGAGCTAAACCCAAAGCATTTTCGATTGCAGCATCACCTGCCCCTACCACGACAATTGTTTTTCCCTCAAACTCATCAGGATCTTCAAGCGTATAACGCACAAAAGACGATTCATCGTCCCCTGGCAAACCCAATTTTCTTGGATTTCCTTGCAAACCAATACTTAAAACGACATTTTCAGCGGTTATTTTTTCACCATCTTTTAAGGTGACAGTAAAATCGGGTTGTTCACCCGTAATGCCGATAACTTCTTTTTCGTATTGAATATTAATACCGTTTTGTTGTACGCCTTGCTCCCATGCCTGCAACACTTCTTCTCGCTTACCTGCTGCAAACTCCATTGGACTTCTGAGATTTAAAAACCCCGGTTCATCCATGACATGTTTGCCCTTTTGGTATTGATAAATTGTTTTTGATAAACCAGAAAACGCTTCAAGTAAAAGATGTGCAGAAGACTCTCCATGTTCTTTTTCATAATGAGCTGCACGAGCTGCCGCACTTAACCCCGCAGGTCCAGAACCAATAATAACAACTTTGAATTTATTTTGCGGCATGAATAATAATTACCTCCCCTCATAGAAAATTTTATTCATTGTAATAGAGTCGTGTATCGCACTCTCACTACAGTAGCAATACATACTAACTCATAGCATTAACACAAAGCAAATATTAAAAGTAAACCCTTTATGATTTATGAACTGTTTCACATTTAACAGTAGGTTTAAAAACTCTATATAGCCTAATTAAGGTAGCTTTACTTAACCCAAATCTGAATATAGAATAAAGAGTGCTAGCGTGCATATTTCTTAGATGCTTCAAGGGTTTGTGCTCTCATTGTGTTTTCTATATCAGGATTTAGGCTTAATAAAAACCTGCCAAGTTTAATGTTCTTCCACCACCTCTTCTTCTATCGCCAATGCTTTGTAATACGTATTCTACCTCGTATTCACCTGGTGAAGGTATTAGCGTTAATTTAATTTCCCAACGGTGATTTTTATGAATGTATATTGCACCAGACACATTAAGTACATTTGATGTGCTATTAACTTGTCCAACGATTATCGATGGGTTGTCTGAAGTGAAAACAACTTCTATCTCACCTAGCTCTTTTTGCACAGGTTTAATTATGCGCAAGTCTTTTGTTGTTGCTCGACCAGAAATAATATGTGGCACTCCTTTTTTTATTTCTAAATGGTCAAAATCCAATTCGATATAGCCTGATATCTTACCGTGAGAAAAATTGATTTTATTGGCTATAAATTGCCAATCAAGTGTTCCTTTTAGATCTTTCACAACATCAAACTTGGGTTTTTTAATGTATTTTGCCTTAATGTCGTAATCCTTATTTTGCAACTTCACTTCTAAAGTTGCTGCATTGTAAGAACTTGGATACATCAACCAGTTGGCTTGCCCTAAATCCATTCCCAGATATTTTACTTGCTCTGCATTGCCTTTAATAATGGAACCGCCAATGCCCTCCAATTGAATGGGTCGAATGTTTTTTTTGATTTTATCGTAATACAAATCTAAAGGCGTAAAAAATGCAGCTAAGCTAAATAGTACGATTATAAAAAGTAGGAGTTTTATTAATTTCATTTGTTTTCTTCTAAGGTAATTCTCGCATTGCACAAACCATTACTACGATCAGTTAAGTTTATGTCTGCGTCTGATATATTGATTGCGTAATTTTTTTCCAAACTTTGCAGCCAAGCCGCTAAAGTATCGAAGGTTATACTTTCAAATGTTAGTATAACTGTTTGATTATCTTTAGGTTCTGAACGTGTGACAAAACCTGATAATACCTGTTTTTCAAGTTGCTCATCAACCCAAGATATAAAAGGTTTGTTTAAATCTCGGTGAAATTTAGCTTCTATTTTTTGTTGTTCAACGAATAAACTCTTTGAGTTCTGCATGTCCTCATATTGAGTCGTTAGAGTCACAAGCCTCCTTTGCTTTTGTTCTAAAGATGAGGTTAATGGTTTATAGACTAAAGCCCAAAACAAAGCAATTGACAAAATTATCCCACCATAAATTAATAATTTTTGCTCACTTTTACTCAATTGTTTCATCCAATTCATCAGAGTTTCTCCATGGTAATTACAGAACTCACAGAACCTTTAGCCGCCTCTCTTGTGCCTGTTCTGATGTGACGTGTTAATGCAATTTTTTCTAAACTTTCTTGAAACTGGTTTAGTTTGCTCACATTGGGTGCATTAATTTTAATTTCTATTTTATTATCCCGCTGTCGGATGGATACAATTTTTATGGTTTGGTGGTGGCTAAGTGTTTGACCAACATAAAGTAAAGATTCTATAAAGCCATTTCTGTTATTGGATTTATTTGTCTGAACATATTTAAGACGTGATTGAATTGCCGAATAAGGATTATTCAATTCGCTTGAACTTGCGTTGGGAATAAGTTTTATAAGTAATTCATGTTGCTTATATTTTATTTCTTCAATCCGTTGATTAATGTTCCAAAGCTGAAATAAATTAATAACCAACCAACTCATTACAAGCACTGCTACTAATGTTAAAGATTTTTTCCACGGCTTTATTTGATTTTCTTTGTCTGTATCTTTATCGTATAATCCTTGAAACAGATTTACCACTCGGTTGTTTAGTAATACTTTTGCCTGAAACAAGTGAATATCGACTTGTTTATATTCGATTGCTACGCTAGTTAAATTAACAGGTTTGTCTGCATAAAATTGAATTTTTTTTGTATCAGTTAATGATATGTAGTTATTAACAAGTTGTTGGGTGAGCCTTGTGCCTTGATTGTTGTTATTTATTATAAAATAATCATCAACACTTAAAATTGAGAGAATTTCTGGTGATGCGGGCACACTAAATATTTCTGAATAAAGTTTTTTGCACTCGAGTTGACTCTTTTCAAGTTGAAGATTAATTTCCTGCATAACCTTTTTAGCTACAACGCAAACATAAAATAAATTTTCACCTGATTTGCAATACGCAAAATGATTTTCTTCAATTTCAGTAGAAAGGTTTTCTTCTATCGCATAAGGCAATGACTGTTTGATTACCTCATCATTTTTACTTGGAATCTTAACCTCTTTTGAAAAGACCAATAAAGCAGGTAAAACTAAAATAAGTTCTTGATGAGTTTGAAGCTTAATTTGCGACCAAGAAGAGACAGCAGAGCTTTGGACACTGGCTATTTTAGTATTGTAATTAATTTGAAATTCTGGAACTAATTGTTCATTAATTCGCACAATGACGTAGTCAGACATATTATTTGTTTTTTACGATTTGACTTATTATACTCTCTAACAACAAATTATTGCTAGAGAGTATTTGAGTCTATCTAAATTAGCTGGGGTTTCTGTATTTGGGCATTAACCAATAAGCCAGTGCTGGTAAAACAATTAAGGCTCCCAACATGTTCAAAACAAACATAAATGCTAATAAGACTCCCATATCTGCTTGGAACTGCAAATCACTAAACATCCACGTACCTACTCCTACTGCTAGTGTAATCGCAGTAAAAAATACCGCCTTGCCTGTCAAGCGTAATGTGGTGTAATATGCATCGTATAGACTGTAACCTTTCTTTAAAAATTCTTGCATTTTACTAAAGATATAAATACCGTAATCTACTCCAATACCCACACCCAGGGCAACAACTGGCAGGGTGTTAACTTTTAAACCTATTCCCATAAATGCCATAAGAGCATAGGCTAAGAATGAAACTAAAGCTAAAGGAATTACGATTGCTAAAGTACCAAACAATGTTCTAAACGTTAATAAACATAACACGATTATAGCTGCATAAACCATAATTAACATTGGGTTTTGTGCTTTTTTAACCACGTCGTTAGTTGCTGCCATTACACCCACATTACCTGTTGCCAATCTAAATCTGACCTCTCCTTCGGCAAGTTCATCGAGATTTGTTAGCTTTTTAGGATTATTTAATGCATAAGTTGAGACTTCATCAGCAAGATATTCAACATCTTTTGCGTTATTGGCATCCAAATTATACACGGCCTCTGCAATACCCGAAAACTTTGCTGCAGGTTCTTCTCCTAAATAGCTCGCTGCATCAATTAATTTTTTAATTGATTTTTGATTATTTTTATTAAATGCATAAATTGATTGAACCAATTCTGTCATTTTTTTATCAGTTTTAGCTGGATATGTTTCTCTAAACTCTTTAACCGCTGCCACTACTGTATTGATTGTAGAAGCTTTATGATCCTCTGTAAATATCATTATAGGCATTGTACTACAATCCTTATTCAATAAACCTGTATCTGTTTCAATACTTGATAAACTTTGACGCATAATAAATTTGTTACGTGATAAGGCTTTCCATTTTGGATTTCCTTCATTCCAACCCGCAGTAATTATTTTAGCAAATTGTGAGAGGGTAATAACCTTCTGTACTCCAGGAACATTTTGCATGTGCCAAGCAAAACGATCAATTTTTTCCATAGCAGCATAGCTCTCTGTACAGGCATTTGGACTGGATTCTGCAATTACACTTATCATATCTACGCCTAAAGAAAATTGGGCACTAATGGTCTTCGCATCCACATTGTATTTTGCATCAGGACGCAATTCTGGAACTCCTGTTTGGGAATCACCAATCTGCATTTTCTGAGATTCAATGTAACCAAAAGCAAACAATCCTATCAAACCAAGTACCGACAATGTGGCAAGTGGTGTTTTTGCAAAGCCAGCAATGGCACGCCAAAATTTTGAGTCTTGGTTTTTCTTATATAGACAAGTGTCACAAAAACTACCAAAGTTTTTAGTGTTTATGGTAGAAAGTAATATTGGCATTAACACCAAATTGGTAATGATAATTAAAGCCACGCCAATAGTAGCAGTAATTGCCAATTCTTGGATAATTCGAATATCAATAAAATAAATTGTTGCAAAACCTATAGTATCACTCAACAAGGCAATACTTCCAGGGGCTAGAAGAACTGCAAATGTGTATTTTGCCGCTTTCTCACCGTCCCATTGACCTTTTGCGTGTGAAATAATTTCATCGGTCCAGGTTGATATCATCTGAACCCCATGGGATACACCTATAGCAAAAATCAAGAATGGGGTAAGAATATTCATTGGATCAATACCAAAGCCTAAAAGTTTTAATGCTCCAAGTTGCCAAATGACAGCCACAACAGAACAAACTAATGGAAATATTGTTAATTTGATATTGCCAGAATACCAATACAATAGCACTGCGGTAATTAATAAAGCCAATGCAAAAAACACCAATACCGATTTAGCTCCTTCTGAAATATCACCAACTATTTTTGCGAAACCTATAACGTGCAAAACTTGTTCATTGCCTTTTTCGTGTTTTGCTCTAATAACCTCTAATTGTGCAGCTACGTCTTGATAATTAATTTTTTCATGTGAAACAGGATCTTCTTCTAGCAACTCTGCCCATACCATTGCCCCGTTAAAATTTTCAGCAACTAATCGCCCAACAACTCCAGCTTTTACAATATTTCCTTTTACTGTTTCAAACATTTCAGGGGAAGGCTCAAAGTCAGATGGTATGACATTACCACCAGCGAATCCATCCTCAACCACCTCTACAAATCGAACATTAGGGGTAAAAATCGAGGTTACGCTCGCAGGACTTACGCCTTTAATTGAAAACACATCATCAGTTACGGCTTCTAGAGTTTCAAAAAAGCTAGGGTTAAACATATCCCCTTCTTTAGTCATTACCGCAATAAGTAAACGATTAGCTCCTCCAAATTCCTTTTCATAATCCATAAAGGTTTTCATGTATTCGTGCTGCAGTGGCAACTGTTTTTTAAATCCTGCATCAACCTTTAATTGGCTTGCAAAATAAAGCATAGCAATCGTTATTAATGTCAAGATTAAGAGTATGATTTTCTTATTATTAAATATAAGGTTTTGCAGAAATAATACGGTTTTTGAATTAGTCTCACTCATTAATTATTCCCCATGATTTTAGTGCTTATTCCTGATTCACTAATAAATATAAGCTTATTATTTTTAATTGATAATACTCCAGTAAAATCTCCTTCACTGCTTTGCATATTGATTTTCTTCAAACTCTTATTGTTGTATTTTAGAACTGCACTATTAGCTCCGACTATCAATAAACTATTATTGGATGAAATAGTTGAGCCAAATAAACTATTGAGAACTGGCGATTCAAGTTGCACAAACGTATCACCGAAATTATCTGATACCAAAACGTGCCCACGTAAACCGTAAGTAATAATCTGATTATTATAACTCACCACTCCAAACATTGATCCAGGATAAGGGAGTTCAATTAATTCCCAGTTCTTTCCTGCATCAAAACTTCTAAAAGCATTGCCTGCTTCAGCCACTACAAAATAGCGGTATTCATCAACTTTAATTATTTTATTCAAATGAAAGTCTTGGTCTTCAGCTATTAACGAATCATTCCAATTTTTACCGCCATCATAGGTGGTAAGGTAAGTTCCATAAGCTCCAATAGCAAAGCCTTCACTTTCATTAATAAACATAACATCTAACAAAGGCATTTGTCGGTCTTTGTCTTCAAATTGCACAGTCCAGTTTTCGCCTTCATCACTGCTGTATATAATCGTTGTATCGTGGCCAACAGCCCAAGCATTTTTTCCAACCATAGCCACCGACGTTAACGTTGTCCGTGTGGGAACACTTTTTGCTTGTTGCCATGTACTGCCATAATCTTTACTTAAAGCAACATGCCCTCTTTCACCAACAGCAATAACCGTAGATTTATTGGTTGTTATTCCTAAGTAGAGGGAATTTAGAAATCCATCCATTTTTTCCGCCTCAATAGCACTAACCATATTTGATGCAATAAGTAATATTGCACAGTAAACAATTTTCATATATTTCTCTCTTAACTACACTTTCACAATAGAGAAAGGTTGAATAAACATTCAACCTTATCGCTATTTGTATTTAACTATTACCTTCGGCCACGTTTTCTTAGTGCCTGGGGTGTATAGTTTGCTTCGCTCAACGGTACGTCAAAGGTATTAACTGGATCTTTATTATCTAATCCAACTGCGACATAACGTCCAGATCTCAAGTCATAATGTGCTTCCACAGTTGACCAAAAGGTTGGAACCTCATAATAATTAATACTATGAGCCTCGGAAACACGCCAGATTTTACCACGCTTATCGTAATGGTCTGTTAATAGAATTTGATAACTGTCTTCATCCAAATAGAAAGTTCTTCTGGAATTTATATGGCGAACTCCTTCTTTCAAAGATGCTTCAATAACATGAACCCGATGCAATTCATAACGCATTAAATCAGCATTCAAATGACCAGGTCTAACAATGTCAGTATAATCTAAATCTCCACTATGCACCTTATAGGAGTTATAAGGCACATACATTTCCTTCGTTCCAACAAACTCCCAGTTAAACCTATCCATAGCACCATTAAACATATCTGTCATGTCGTTGGTTCGTAAACCATCGGATGCTGTACCTGGATTGTCATAGGCTACATTGGGTGCACGACGTACACGACGTTGGCCTGGGTTATAAACCCATGCTTGTCGTGGTGTTACTTGTTGATTCATGGTTTCATGGACTAGTAAAATTCTACCTGCTAGACGTGCAGGTGATTCGACTTCTTGATAAAAATACAGAAGGATGTTATTGATGTCCTTAATAGTATTACCTGGTTTATAATACTTGCCAAGCAACTCTTCTTTTAGTTTTACGACGGTAAACCGCCCTGAAGCTGTTGGTGCAACTTGATTATTATACCTTACACCTCCAACACCCTTGTATTTTAACTTATGATTAAGAATGAGTTCATAAGCATTGGTGAAATTTGGAAAGGGAAAACCCTCTGCCACATTTTCAGCTCCTTCCCCATCAGCTGATAATTTTCCAGTCTTAGCATTTTCAATGGTTTTTTGGTAAATTCTTTTTGGAAAGGAAGCCGAGCGTCGAGTTTTATAAACGTGCATTTTGTAAGTATCAGGATACTTTTCAAACAGGGCTTTTTGTCCCACAGACAATTGATCGGCATATTGTTTATAATTTGAGGCATTTATAGTAAATAATACTTTATCATTGGCAAATGGGTCTTGATGGTGGTCTCCCTTTTTATACTCAGCAGGGGGTTTAGTAATTCCACCTGTCCAAGCAGGTATCGTACCAGCAGCATTGCCTGCTCTTTGCGCTCCAACTGGAGTCTTTTCACTGGCAGATAGTTGTTTCTTAACAGTAGGTTTAGTTTTTTTTGCAACACTCTTTTCTTTTGCTAACTTAGCAGCTGTTAATTTTTGTGCTTCTTGTTTAGCTTGTTGTTCTGCCAATCTTTGTGCTTCTTGTTTGACTTGCAGTGCTTGTTGTTCTGCCAATCTTTGGGCTTCTTGTTTGGCTTGCAGTGCTTGTTGTTCTGCCAATCTTTGGGCTTCTTGTTTGGCTTGCAGTGCTTGTTGTTCGGCTAATTTTTGTGCTTCTTGTTTAGCTTGCTGTGCTTGTTGTTCTGCTAATCTTTGGGCTTCTTGTTTAGCTTGCTGTGCTTGTTGTTCTGCCAATCTTTGGGCTTCTTGTTTAGCTTGCTGTGCTTGTTGTTCTGCTAATCTTTGGGCTTCTTGTTTAGCTTGCTGTGCTTGTTGTTCTGCCAATCTTTGGGTTTCCTCTTTTGCTAACTGCTTTTTAACTTGTTCTTCATTGCGACTGGTCTGTTCAACACCATTAATTTCTTGCCTCTCTGAAGAGTCTTCTTTAATTGTGTTTTGCTTGGAGCAACTGGCTAATATCAAAGAAATAAGAATCAAAGTAGTTATTATATATTTTTTCATTTGCGTTCCCCTTTTTATAATTTTAAAAACCAACCTTTACCCCGTAAATTGAGTAAAGGTTGATAAAATGACCTTACCTTTTACCACGCTTTCTTAATGCTTGTGGAGTATAATTTGATTCATTCAACGGTTCATTAAAGGTGTTAACAGGATCCTGATTATCCAAACCTACCGCAACGTAACGACCTGACCTTAAATCGTGGTGAGTCTCAATGGTTGACCAGAAAGTGGGGACCTCATAATAATTAATACTGTGAGCTTCTGAAAAACGCCAAATATTTCCACGTTTATCGTAATGGTCTGTGAGCAAGATTTGATAACTGTCTTCATCCATATAAAATGTTCTTCTTGAGTTAATGTGGCGAACACCTTCTTTAAGTTTTGCTTCGACAACCCAAGTACGATGAATCTCGTATCGCATTAAATCTTGATTTAAATGACCTGGTTGTACTAAGTCTTTATAATTCAAGTCACTGCTGTGAGACTTGTAAGAGTTATAAGGTACATACATTTCTTTTTTACCTACCACTTCCCAGTCAAATCTATCCATTGCTCCATTAAACATGTCTGTCATATCATTGGTACGCAGTCCATCTGATGCAGTACCAGGATTATCATAAGCCACATTAGGTGCTCGACGAACACGACGTTGACCAGGGTTATATACCCAAGCTTGACGCGGTGTTTCCATCTGGTTCATGGTTTCATGAACAAGCAATATACGCCCAGCTAAACGTGCAGGAGATTCAACTTCTTGATAAAAGTACAATAGAATATTATCGATGTCTTCAACGGTGTTCCCTTCGGTATAGTATTTACCTAGTAATTCTTCTCTTAACTTAACAACTGTATAGCGACCAGAGGCTGTAGGTGCTACTTGATTATTGTAGCGAACACCACCTGAACCTTTATATTTTAACTTGTGATTAAGCATTAGCTCATAAGCATTTTCAGGAAATGGAAACGGAAAGCCCTCCGCAACACCAGCAACACCTTCTCCACCACCTGTTAACACTCCTGTTTTACCATTTTCAATTGTTTTTTCGTAAACACGTTGTGGAAAAGAAGCCGAACGTCTGGTTTTATAAACATTCATTTTGTAAGTATCAGGATACTTTTCAAACATGGCTTTTTGACCGACGGATAGATTATCAGCATATTGCTTATAATTTGACGCGTCGATAGTAAACTCGATTTTATCATCAGCAAATGGATCTTGGTGATGGTCTCCTTTTTTATATTCAGCAGGTGGCTTAGTAATACCGCCTGTCCATTCTGGGATTGTTCCTGCTGCATTTCCAGCTCTTTGTGCACCAACTGGTGTTAGTTCATTTGACAAACTGTCTATTTTTTCAGGGTGTGCTCCAGCAAATGCTGAGCCTACTACCACACTACAAGTCAGTGCTATGACTAATGATTTATTTATTAATTTCATCTATATCTCCTAAGTAATTAAAATGAGTACTTAATATTAAGAGACACAAAATCTCTGTCATGAATTAAGTTTTGAATGCCAGCTCCAAAAAATGAAGTGTAACTAATATCTGCACCCCATGTTTCAAGGTAAACGGCATTAAGTCCTATTGTAAAAGACTTCCTGCCTTCAATAAAGTTCCCCCCAGGACCAGGAGTGATGCCTTTTACGTCGTGATTGAATCCAATTCTTGGGAAAAGATTAACCGGTAAACCAAAGGCATTGTTAAAGTCAAGCCTTGTAATTAAACGATAGCCCCAAGAAAATGGGGTTGCAAAACTTTCCTCTGGTTCCGTTACTGGGTTTCTGCCTGAACCGCCATCCAGCGTACTGGCACCTCCACCTGTATCTGTGCCAGGCCCATTGTACCTAAGCACGCTGGGATCAGGTAAATCCCAGACATTGGTAAAGCCAACTTCTCCCAATAAAACAATTTGATCAGCCCTAAATATATTGCCTGAGCCAAATAATTTTGTGGCAGTAAATTGTAACTGACTCATCTCATGCCTTTCCCAACCTTGAATAATTTCACCTGGAGCAAAATCTCCTAATTGTGAGGTGAAATGATTATACTCTTCTGGAATTAACGCATTAAGCGGGCTTAATGCAGCAAATAAAACTTCAACATCATCAATCTGTAATGGCACATTTGGACGGTAAGACAACTCACCTTGTAGTGACATTCCCCAGCTATTTATCGTGGTATTAAAACTTAAACCGTATAAATCAATGTCCTCAGGGTATTCAGTGAAATAACGACCTGTACTCGGGCTTGTTGTTGATAGAGCAATACCGCTAATTAAAGGCAGGCGAGAATGGTAGTTTAAATAATAAAAACCAAACTCCGTGTCATTAAGTTCAGGAGAGAAATACTTAAATGAAACACCGTATTGCCCATCATCACGTGCACCATTAACAAACTGCCTAGGGATGGTAAAGTTTACAATATTTGAAATCAGTTCATTTAACCCTGCCCTCACCTCTGGATCAGGATGAAACTGTGCGCCCAATCTAAACTCGTCTAATTGAGAAAACTCAGGAACAATACCAAACCCAAGCATCACGTATTCAGCACCAGGTGTGGCAAAGTCATTACTTGAGAAAAAAGTTCCCGCTGGATCTGGGTCAATTTGTTCAAACTCTAACATGTATAATGCTTCAACTGATAAATTGTTGGTTATATCAAAAGAACCATAAATCATGTCAATTGGCAATAATGCCTCTTTTAATTCTGCTCCTGCCACACGAATCTTTGAAACATCGACCGGGTTAATCACATTGATGCCCTGTTGAATAAAGGTTGACTCTCCCCAACTAACAACCTGACGTCCAAGACGAACTGATCCTGAACGTTCTCCAATATCAAAATCTTTGTAAACATAGGCATCTAACAATCGTGTCATAGACCCAACAAACTCTTTGGCAGTATCACTCAAACCTTCTTTACTATTGTTGGTGAAATCATAAAACGATGTTGCTCTAAAAAAGCCACCAAAACTGCGGTAACTAAAACCAAATTCAGTGGTGAATTTTAACGCATTGGAAATTTTATCCCACTGATCGTAGTTCAAATTACCATTGTCAGAGTTTATTGACCAACGACCAGGTGCTTGAATTCGACCATTCAAATCTAGACCTCCTACAGAAGGATTCAAATTTGCTTTACCAACTAAATCATTATCTCTTTCTTGTGCTCTTAATCCAATACCATAAGATACGGTGGTATCCCAACTGCCTGAAAAATCACCTTTGCTAAAGTTAATTGCCTGAGCCAATGATACAAGACCAAGAGAAGTGGTTACTAAAGCAATTTTTAATGCTTTATTTAATTTATTTTGTTTGCTGTTTTTCATTTTTCATCTCCTCTTTATTGATCTTGAATGACTGAAGTATCTGTTACAACAACTGTCGTACCCCGTGTAGCAATCATACTTGCCATTTGCGTTTGCATTTCTACTGTTGCTGCTAATGAACCTACTGGACTAAGTAGACTGCTGTGATTACCTGCGGTAAATC
>JALSIL010000316.1 GCA_026990095.1 Lysobacterales bacterium | reverse complement strand
ATTATGCCGAATAATAACAATGCATCACCCGTTAAATTACCCGTAATAGCGGTCCAACCAAGCACGGGAGGAGCAGCACCAGCAGCACCGCCAATAACGATGTTTTGTGGTGTGATGCGTTTAAGAAAAAAGGTGTAGATAAAGGCATAGCCAATTAATGATAAAAAGGTTAAAACCGCTGTTAATACATTGATTTTCCACACCAAAACACCCATAGCAATCGCACATAACAATGTCGCAAAAACAATCACATTAGTATCACTTAAATCACCTTGTGGTAAAGGTCTGTGTTGGGTACGCAGCATAATGGCGTCAACTTTTTGGTCGGCCCAGTGGTTAATGGCAGCAGCCGCAGAGGCGGCAAAGCCAATCCCAACTAGCCCAAAAAACACCTTGTTCCAAGCTGGGAAACCATTATCAACCGACAATAACATACCAACTAATGCGGTAAAAACAATAAGCAATACAACTTTAGGTTTAGTTAATTCGAGGTATTGACTAAATTTTGATTGGCTCATGATGTTTTGCGGGTTTTATACAGCAAAATTACCAGTGATAACAACAGCAAAGCTGCCACACCATTATGTGCAACGGCTACGGGCAGAGGTAAACCCAATGTCACGTTTGAAATCCCCAGAGCAATTTGAATACCCAATAGGGATAAAACAATGATACCTAAAGGCAATAATTCACGGTTTTTCATTAAGCGTGTTGATAACCAAATTAAGTACAGGGACACAAGGATAAAACCCAAGCGGTGAGTCATTTGTATGGCAATACGAGCTGGTGCATCCAAGACGCCATATTCGTAATTAATACCTAGTCCGCGCCACAAAACAAAAGCTTGTGAAAAATCCATAGGTGGAACCACGAGTCCATTACACAAAGGAAACCCAACACAAGACAAAGCTGCATAATTAGAACTTGTCCAACCACCAAGCATAATTTGTAACGCCACCAAAATTAATGCAAAGACCACCATGGATTGCTTTACATGCCCGCCATATCGGTAGGGACGGATAGTATTGGAGGTAGATAATGCCAGCCATGTGAGCAAGGCAAGGGTCAACATACCACCCATCAAATGAGCCATAACAATAATAGGTTTGAGTTGCAGTGTTACTGTCCACATGCCAAGAGCGGCTTGGAATAAAATGACAACACTTAACATCAAAGGTAGGGTTATTGGCATTTCATCGCGCTTTTTAAATGCCCAGATAAATAGTGCTAATACAATAAGCCCTAACGTACCTGCAAAATAACGATGCACCATTTCCTTCCAGGCTTTATGCGCTTCTACTGCACGCTCTGGAAAGGCTTGGTTGGCTTGGGCAACATCATCAACATGGGTTGGAACTGCAATTTGACCATAGCAACCAGGCCAATCAGGGCAACCAAGACCTGCATCGGATAAGCGCACATAGGCACCAAGGACAATAACGCATAAGGCAAATAAAACGCCAAACCATGCCAATTTCGAATAATTTTTCATGTGATATAAATTAATGTATAATAGTACTAAGACGTTTGATTTTACTTCATTGGAAGTATTATTTCTTTAACTGAATATTATTTAGGTCATTTTTATGTGTGAATTGTTTGCTGTATCCAGTTCGATGCCAACTGAAATTTCATTTTCTTTGGATATATTTTCAAAACATGGCGGTTTAACAGACCACCACCGACACGGTTGGGGTATTGCCTATTACCAAGAAAATGCGGTAAAAATCATTAAAGAAGCCCATCAAGCCAGTGATAGTTTGTGCTTGGATTTTATTAAAAATTACCGCATGAAAAGTTCTATCATTATGTCTCATATACGATACGCCACACAAGGAGAAATCAGTTACAGAAACACCCAACCCTTTACACGAGAACTGGGCGGTTGTGAACATGTCTTTATTCATAATGGGGATTTGAAAGGTCTCGTGAATAATCCAAAATACCAGTCGCGGCGTTTTATGCCACTAGGGCAAACGGATTCAGAAGCAGCTTTTTGCTATTTAATGACTCAGATGACTGCCATTTGGGATGCTCCAGATTTTCCTACCTTGCCTCAACGATTTCAAGTTTTTAATTTCTTTGCTCTCGAGATGCAATCTTTAGGTTTGGCTAATTTCATCTATTCAGATAGTCAATACACCTTTGTGTTTAGTGATAAGCGAGAAGTTAAGGACAAAAAAGATAAGAAAAAAACCGTGACTCTTCCTGGCTTGTATTTGTTGCAGCGCAGTTGTCAAACTCATTCAGGTGATACCGCTATAGATGGATTAGATATTAAGCAAACGCATTCCAAAAACGTTGTTTTAGTTTCAAGTGTTCCTCTCAATGATGAAAATTGGATGCCCTTAACAACGGGTCAATCATTTGTTTTAAAAGCGGGTGAGATAACTTCATTAATCGAGGGTTAACCGTTGTTTTTTCGAGCGCGTAATAACAAACCTAAATCTTTAATCACGTCTCGTGGTTCAAAATCTTTTGGATAAGACATCATTAAAAACCCCTCAGGAGC
>JALSIL010000315.1 GCA_026990095.1 Lysobacterales bacterium | reverse complement strand
TTTAGCAATTTCTTGGCGCGAGATTTTAATTTGGATTCCCTCTGGGTGTGTCATCGCATGCGGATCATTGCACAAATCCAATAAAGTTCGCGCAATACGACCAGTGACATCTAAAAAAGCAAGCCGGTGGACTTTTCGACTGGTTTGCAACAACCTATGCGTGAGTTGAGTTCCAATATAATAAAGAATTTGAGCGGCATCTAACTTTAATTCATCCAGCATGAGAGCGCCCAACCTCTGATAACCAATTTCTGCTAATTCTGACCCTTCTTTTGTTTTGACCATCACTTCACGGCGTTCGGTACTCATAAAAAGCCCCATTTCACCAATAAAATCACCTTTATTCAAATAAGCAAGAATCAACTCCTTACCGTCTTCATTTTCATAAGAAATAGTCACTGAGCCTTCAATAATATAATAAAGTGTATTAGCTAAATCGCCAGGACGAATTATACACGTTTTTTTAGGAAATTTTCTGTTATGGCAATAAGATAAGAAGCGATTGAGTGCTTCATTGTCTAATTTAAAAAAACTGGTATTGTGAACGCGTTCATCGAGATAAAGTTCATCAACACCAGAACCTTTATTAAAAATTTTTCCACCCATTTTTTTTACCGTAAATTTTTGCTTAAGCCCAACATGATACAATTTTAAACACGTAATATCCATTAAATTTAACATTCTTAATATTTAATAATGAATTAACTGACAGAATTTGTCAATTTAGAATAAAATAAACTTTTAAAAAACAAATAAACCATGTCAATACATTTTCACAACACCAAAACAGGTAAAAAGGAAAAGTTTATCCCATTAAACCCTGACTCCATAACAATGTATTTGTGCGGACCAACTGTTTATAATTATGCCCATATTGGCAATGCCCGACCCGCTGTGGTGTTTGATGTATTAAGCCGATTATTGCGATACCACTACCCCAAGGTGACTTACGCTCGCAATATTACCGATATTGACGATAAAATAAATAAATCTGCATTAGAACTGGGCATTAATATAAAAAAATACTCAAAAAAATATGCCGATATTTACAATGAAGACTTAAGTAAACTGGGAGTCTTACCTCCTGATATAGAACCTTATGCTACGGCACACATACCTCAAATTATTAGCATGATTAAAGACCTTATCGATTCTGGAAATGCCTACGCAGCCGAAGGTCATGTTTTATTTGCGGTTGAATCTTATGAAAATTATGGCCGTTTATCCAATCGAAATATTGAAGACATGATAGCAGGCGCACGCGTTGAGGTAGCTCCCTATAAAAAACACCCAGCTGATTTCATTTTATGGAAACCCTCAGATGATAGCTTACCGGGGTGGAATTCTCCTTGGGGACGCGGACGCCCTGGTTGGCATATTGAATGTTCCGCCATGTGTAAAGAACATTTGGGAGACACCATTGACATTCATTGTGGGGGTCGTGATTTAGTCTTTCCACATCACGAAAATGAAGCGGCTCAAAGTTGTTGTGCAAATAAAACCGATAGCTTTGCCAACTATTGGCTGCATAATGGCATGATTAATATGGGGCAACAAAAGATGTCAAAATCTCTTGGCAACATTTTATTAATTAAAGAAGTAGCCGAACAATACAAGGGTGAAGTCATTCGTTGGTTAATCTTAAGTGCTCAATACCGCCAGTCCGTCGACTGGAGCCAAGATTCTATTCATAAAGCACAAAAAACAATGGATAGAATTTATGCAACCTTAAGGGACAATGCCTCCATTGATGCTGAGGTTTCAAAAGACAATATTCCTCAGGTCATTATTGATGCCTTAGATGATGATTTAAATACACCCATCGCTTTTGCAGAAATCAACAAATTAGCAAAAAATTTGGCAAAAGCACGAACACCAGAAGAAAAACAAAAATACAAATCGCAACTGCTCAGTACCGGCGAGCTTTTGGGCTTATTTTTGGAGAATGCAGAAGATTGGTTTAAATCTGGCACACAAGGTATTGACAGTGAAAAAGTAGAGGCTTTAATCGCCCAAAGAAATCAAGCAAGAACCGACAAAGATTGGGCAAAATCTGATGAGATTCGCGATGAACTTGCTGCCATGAATATTGTCCTAGAAGACTCAGCTAATGGCACCAGATGGAGTGTAAAAAAATAACATGAAAAGCCAACAAGAAATTATTCAAGATTTTGAAATTTTTGATGACTGGATGGAAAAATACCAATATATCATCGACTTAGGTAAAGAATTAGACAAACTAAATGAAGCCGATAAAGTGGATGCTAACAAATTACAAGGATGCCAATCACAAGTCTGGATTATTCATAAACTAACCGATGGCAAAATCATTTTTAAAGCCGAAAGCGATGCTGCTATTGTTTCAGGCCTTGTGGCGTTAGTGTTGAGTGTTTATTCAGATAAAACACCCGAAGAAATAACCCAAACCACACCTGATTTTATTGCCAAAATAGGCTTAGACAAGCACTTATCCCCAACCCGCAGCAATGGCTTATCTTCTTTACTCGCCAAAATTC
>JALSIL010000314.1 GCA_026990095.1 Lysobacterales bacterium | reverse complement strand
CTGATGCCCCTTTGAGGAAATGTGCCATTTTCTGAGCTTTGTCAAAATCTTTGTTTTTCAGTGAAGCATGCAAATCCACCACTGTTTCTGCCATCGAAACAAGAGAATGTTGACACACTTTCACAACCAACTCATGATTGCCTGAGACGCGTTGGTTAATGGCATTGTAGTCGAAAATAATGGCATCTGTGCCTTGTTTATTATGAGGCGTTGTTTTTTCTTTTTCTGTTGAACTATTTTCTGTTTGTGTTTCTTTGACTTCTGTTTTGTTTGTGTTTGTTGCACCTTGTTTTCTGTCCTTGTGTAACCAATATTGTAATTTTTGTTGGATAACGTCTATTTCTATGGGTTTGGTCATGTAATCATCCATTCCAGAGGATAAACATTTTTCTCTGTCTCCAACCATTGCACTTGCAGTCATGGCGACAATGGCAATATTGTAATTTCTTTGCTGAGGTTTTAATTGCCTAATTTTTCTTGTCGCTTCATAACCATCCATTTCTGGCATGTGGCAATCCATAAAAATCAAATCAAAATCATTTTGTTCCAAGGCTTCTAGTGCATCCAAGCCATTTTTTGCGACGCTTACCTGTGCTCCAAGCACTTCAAGCATATCCTGAGCCACCATTATATTTGTTTCATTATCATCAACGATAAGAATGTTAGCGTCATTATGATAAATATGTTTTTTGGCATGGTGAGTGTGCTGCGGCGTGTCAATTTTCTCAAGTCGTACGGTAAAGGAGATATGGGTTCCTTTGTTTGATGTTTCTTTAATAGCGATGTCGCCGCCTAAAAGTGAAGCCAATTGTTTGCAAATACTTAAACCTAACCCTGTTCCGCCGTATTTTCTAGTGGTGGAGTTATCAGCCTGAGTAAATCGTTCAAATACAGTGTTCTTTTGCTCTGGACTAATACCAATGCCAGTATCAATGACATTAAACTCTAAGATGGTGTATAAATCATTGCTATAGTTTGGTTTGCAGTTGATGGTTATTGAACCTTTTTCGGTAAATTTGAGTGAATTACTAATAAGATTATTGAGGATTTGTTTAATCCTTCTAGAGTCTCCCTTGAACCAGCGATTTAATTCAGGCGAATATTTACATTGATAATTTAAGCCCTTGGCTCTTATGCTGCTACTGACATTAGAAGAAATATCGCTAATAAATTCAGCAAAGTTAAAGTCATGCAAGTCAACGCTCAACATTCCTGCTTCAATCTTAGAGAAATCAAGAATGTCATTAATAATGGCAAGCATAGAATTGGCACTGCTTTGAATTGCGTGTGCTCTTTTTTGCTGTTCTTCGGAAAGTTCATCCATTAACAGTAGGCTCAAATTACCCAAAACCCCATTCATGGGAGTGCGAATTTCATGACTCATATTAGCAAGAAAGTCAGATTTTGCCTTGTTGGAAATTTCCGACTGTTCATAGAGTTTTTTAAACTTCAAGTCGGTTTCATGGGATTGCATTTTTGTTTTTTTAGAATCAAGTTTAAGTCGTATTTTTTCTTTTAAATTGTGGTTAAGTTTCTTTGCAATAAATAAAGAAATAACCAGTAACAAAAAGAAGTAAAATGCTAAGACTAAGCTATTCTCATGGCGAGAATATAAAATATTTGCAATTAAAGGTATTAAGGTAACAGCAGAAAAAATTCGAACCGCTTTTAAACTAGCAAAAATTGTACCAACAGAAGCAGCCACCACACCCGTAATAGTTAAATACAATAAAGACTCTTCAATTAAGGCATTTTCGGGGTATAAAATTATTCCAGCAACACCCCAAGACAGTGCGGCGAGTAGTGTGGAAATTAGAAACCTGCGTTCCCAAAAAAGAGTGTCGATACTAAGAGATTCTTTCTTTAAATTGTAGCTGTGTTTAATATAAAACCCAAAAGATGTGGATAAAAGCAACAGGGAGAACCACATAGTTTTTTTTTCAAACAGTATTTGATCTCTCAGGACAAAAAGTAAAACTATTGCGGAAAATAGATAGCCTAAATTAGTATAAACTAAGGTGTTGTATAAAATAGTGAGTCTCTGGCGACTCATTCCCGTGTTTTTTTTCACTCTTTTGCCATTTGTAATTAATTAATAAATTTAAGAGACCTTTGCATAACTCTGGGATGATGGAAAAAAGAATGAAAAAAGCTCCAATCAAGGCAAAAAATGAGTCAAATAGCTCGCTATTTGCGAATTTTTTAACGCAGAGTGGTGTTTTTTGCAACTTTTTAACACGTGCCACGAGTTATGCAAAGGTCTCTTTAACTCCAAAATTTAAGGAGATAAAAGGTCAGTGTATACGTGGGATTATTTTTAGGGTTGAAATTATTATATCTGCACACTTGTTATAGTTTACATCTGTCTTAAACGCTATGCAATTACCATTTGCTTTCACTACTGTCCCGTTAACAAAAAAGAAAGTAAAATAATGACCTGATTCTGGGTTCAATTTGATACAATATAGTTACTACAACTCATTGAATTAATTGGAGAATCAGGTCATGGCACATTGTAATAC
>JALSIL010000313.1 GCA_026990095.1 Lysobacterales bacterium | reverse complement strand
TCACCCAAATCACCATTTTAGCCGTTACACTGTATTTACACCGCGATCAAACGCATCGTGGATTGCAATTGCACCCAATTATTCGTCACTTCTTTCGCCTGCACTTATGGCTAACAACAGGCATGCTTACCAAAGATTGGGTAGCCATCCACCGCAAACACCACGCCAAATGTGAAACACAAGACGACCCACATTCTCCACAGTACTATGGCATCAAAACTGTCCTTTATTCTGGTGTCGAACTCTATACCAAAGAACGTAAAAACAAAGAAACCCTAGACAAATACGGCAAAGGCACGCCCAATGACTGGCTTGAACGGAATATTTATACGCGTTTTCATTTTTTAGGCATTTTTATTATGCTGCTAATAGATGTGGCATTATTTGGTGCCATTGGCATCACCTTTTGGGCAATACAAATCATTTGGATACCGTTCTTTGCAGCTGGTGTGATTAATGGTTTGGCTCATTGGTACGGTTACCGCAATTATTCTACCGAAGATTGTTCCACCAATATTTCACGTTTTGGTGTCGTTATAGGTGGAGAGGAATTACACAATAACCACCACGCTTTTCCCTCTTCATGTAAGTTTGCTCATAAAAAAGGAGAATACGATTGGGGCTGGTATGTTATCAAGGTATTAAGCTCTGTTGGATTAGCTAAAATCAAAAAAACAGTGCCAGAACTGGAGCAATCTAGTAATAAAAACTTGGATTTAGAAGCCGTTAAAGCCATGCTAACACACAAAGTTAATTTATTGCAAGTCTATGTAAAAGACGTTATAAAACCCGCCATTTCTCAAGAGTATGATTTGCGCAGTAAGCAAATTAAACAATCTTCTGATAAGTTTTTAAACTCCATGTCTATTGATTGGCGTTTTTTAGATGATGAAGCTAAAGAATTGTTTAAACAATACATCCAAACTTCACCAACAATCGAAACCATCATTAAATACCGCGATGAATTAAAAAGCATTTGGGAATCCAATGGCAAAACTTCCGAGCAAATGATTGAAGCCATAAGAATTTGGTGTCAAAAGGCTGAAAAAAGTGGCGTAAAGGTATTGCAAGATTACGCTCTAAAACTGCAGACTTATCGCCTAAAAGGAGTTTAATTTGTTATCCAAGTACTATAAAGTCCTACTTTTATTAGGGCTTATCACTGCATCGCTTTCATCTCATGCTTGGAATGCCGCAGGACATCATTTAATGGCGGCTATTTCTTGGGACTTAATGACGTCAAAACAACAAAATTATTGGGTTGATATTCTCAAACACCACCCTCGGTATAATCAAGACTTTAAACAAAACGTCCCCAAACAAGTCAAACGAAACCCTCAGTATCTTAATGAGTGGGTATTTAGGCAAGCGGCAAGATGGTCGGATTTACCCAGAAACTTTCACTCAGGTTTAAAAGAAAAATACCACCGTGGCTCGTGGCACTACATCAATTACCCTTTGTATTTAGATAAAAAAATCAATACGAAATTCTTAAATCTTAACACCAATTTCAATGGCAAACTGCATAAGCATTTAAATGTTATTCAAGCACTCAAAGGAAACCTAGCTATTTTATCAAAACAAGGAGCAACCAAAAGGCAAAAAGCTATCGCTTTGTGTTGGGTTTTGCATTTGGTTGGCGATTCTCATCAGCCTTTGCACAGCACGGCACTGTTTGACAAACATTATTTCCCAAAAGGAGATCGGGGCGGGAATTTAATCCAAATCAAAGGGCAAGGACGGGTGAAAAACTTGCATTGGTATTGGGATTCTCGACTAGACAACACAACATCTTTTAGAATAATTGATTTGAAAGCAAAAAAACTCACAAATAAACTTGGTAAGCAAGCAAGTAACCAACAAAGACAAGCCATTAATAAGTGGTCCAAAAAAGCCAACAAATTAGCACTCAAGTACGCTTACACGAAACAAGTCCTCAAATCGCATAAACAAGCCAAAAGAAATGGACAAAAACAACCAACCATTTTAATCAACACAGACTACGACAAAAATGCACGCAAAGCTGCAGAAAAACAGATTGTCGAAGCGGCTTATAAATTAGTGTATTTATTAACCCTTGCTAGATAATGTAATCACTTACGTCGCCTTCTTGAGCTAATAATAAACAAAACAATGCCAGAAATTGCTGTAACTAAGGCAATGAGTGAAAATATTTTAATCAACCAATTACCAAAATCATCGCGTGTTTGGTAATCCATTGTGTGTAACATCCACAAAAAATCAAAAATTCGCCACGAGTTATGGCGAACAGCCGTTAACGTGCCTAATTTCGTTGAAACATAAAACGTCGGTGACTCAGGGTAATCGTAGGTAATTGCCCACGCAGGCATTGGTTTTTCACGGTATTCGTGGTGTGCATCAGTTTGGTTAATCAGCTCAACCGAGGCTATAGGTGCATCAAAATCCTTTGCCTTATTGGCAATATCAATGGCATTTTGCTGACTTAGTTCTGGCATTAATTTGCCAGAATCTCCATCAACCAAAGACGTTTTTATGGTATTGTGAGTCGTTAAATAA
>JALSIL010000312.1 GCA_026990095.1 Lysobacterales bacterium | reverse complement strand
ATATTACAAAATGTGTGTCCGTTTTTTGGGTATAGGTCAGAAACTATAGCAAAAATACAAAATAAAGAGTCATTTTTTGCTGCCAATTCTGTTCCTTGTTTTGAGTATTGGCTATTATTACATTTTAAAGATTCAACAAAGCCTTATTCCAACAAAGGAAATTCAAGCATTGCCAATGAAGTACTAAAAGATTTAAAACTATATTTGCCAAATTATGCTAAAGGAACAAAAGATATTTTTTATCAAACCCAACAGGCTTTAAATTTTGCCATTAACAATGCAAAACAGTCGTTAGACCAAGCCACAAAAATAATACTGATAATCCCTCTACCAATGCTCATGAATTGGTAGAGTATTTAAAAAATTTAAAATAAAGAATTGCAGTTGAAAGAAATGATTTATTTGCAGTGTCGGTTTTAACCAACGTTTTTTTGGTTTTGGTTGAGTTTTGAGTGGGATATATACCGCTTTCCATGGGATTCATTGTGTCTTCCACTTATAAAACCCGATTGTACTGAATAAAAAAGCTAGACATGGGCAGTGCTTATCGTTATATAATGATAGGAGATTGTCCAAGAATAGATTTTCGATTCTTTTTGTGTAGTCTAAATAGAGAGGGTGTAAAAATAAAAATGGTTGTTTTCAACAAGGCTAACATAAAACTTGGGTTAAAAGCGAGAGTTCGTATAGGTTTTGCCTTTGCACTCTTTTTATCGGTGCGTAGTTGGTCTATCTTTTTTGTTGGGCTTGTTTTATTTGCACAGGATTCTCATTCCATACCGACTGGTTTACCTCCGTATAAATCTATTGCAATTCCATTTGATGAATATGGTGAACATTACGATATGACCATCGATGCAGAAAATACTTTATTCGTAGCCTCAGAAAATGGTGTCAAAATCTTTGATGGTATTAAATGGCAATTAGTGGAGGTTGTCCCGTCGGTTTCGATTAGAAAGTTATTTTATTACGAAGACAAGGTTTATGTCGGAGGGAGTGGTGTCATAGGCTATATTGCCAAGGATAATTTTGGGCGTTATCAATTTGTTAACTTAACCCCTGCCAACTACATGAGAAAATTCGAAACGATTTGGACTATCGGTTTATGCAATAACCGCATCTTTTTTCGCGATATTTATGATATATTTGCCTTTGATTTAGGCAGTAAAAAGGTTCAAAATTGGCATTTTAAAACAAAAACAGGTGAATTTGTTTGTTACGATTCAACACTTTTACTGCAAGATAGAAGCAGTGGTTTTATAGAGTTGAAGAATAACTCATGGGTAAAAAGTGATATTGAGTTGGAGAATAACAGTTTAATCTATGAGTTAACTTCTCTCGAAGATGCCATTTTTATTTTTTCAGACAGTAATAGTTTGCGTCTTATTAAAGATCGAAAAGTGATTCCACTAAAACTCAATGTTGAATTACAGAATCTCGCCAATAATGTTTCAGCAACTTATTTGGGTCAGGGAAAATTGGTGCTGGGCTCAAACAGTGGCTTGTTGACATTTATTGACACACATTCAAAAGAAGTGCAAACCATTCAACTAACCAGTGACTGGATTGCAAAAATGATTTACACCAAAGATGGACATTTACTTGTTTTGACAGAGTTTGAAATTTTTTCACTTGAATGGCCATCACCAACGCGCATTTTAACCAGCGATTCAGGTATTTCAAGTGGCATACACACTATGCGTTATTGGAATAATGACTTTTATGTTTTGTCCAGTGCTGGTATTTATAAAGAAATTACGCAGCCTCAAACAGAACATTCTCAATTATTTCAAAAACTCAATTGGACAACTAAAGAAGCTTGGTCTTTGTTACCCATTAATAAGCAACGGGCCTTGTTTGCAGAAT
This sequence comes from Lysobacterales bacterium, assembly GCA_026990095.1. Taxonomy (GTDB): domain Bacteria; phylum Pseudomonadota; class Gammaproteobacteria; order Xanthomonadales; family Marinicellaceae; genus NORP309. The sequence goes on along the minus strand of JALSIL010000312.1, from coordinate 681 downwards.
CACATAAACTTTTATTGGTGGATGATGAAGAGCTGGAAACCATAAGTGACACAATCTACCCAAGAGAAATTTATGCATCAAAATTTCATGAAAATTGGTATTTTATTATTACCGAACAGAATCTGCTGTTGTTAATTTACAAAGATGAACAATGGGTGTTCTCTCAAGTACTTAATCAAAGACCAGTTTCTTTTGTTGAAATCAACCCAGGTGCTATTGTGGCAAATTTTATTGTTGACTTACCCGTTATTGTTTCCTATGACTCCGAAGGTGGTAAACGTGAAAATGGGCAAGATAAAAAAATAGAATTATCTCAATTAAATGATGAATATATTCAATATTTTTTTAAAAACAATAAAAATAAAATCTTAGCAGTTAGCGATAAAAAGTTTTATGAATTAAACGAAGGGAAATTGTCAGAAATAAATTTTAATGGCATTAGTCAAATCCTTGAGAAGGGTGAGTTGGTTAAATTTATGCAAGACAGTAACCACAAGTATTATGGTTATTCGAATACTCGAATTTTTATTGAAAGTGATGAAAACAAGTGGCAAGTCATTCAAATGAGCCCCTATTTGAAAAGTATTATACGTTCAATGGTTATAGACAGCGGTGAAGTAAAAATTTCTTCCCATGATAAAATAATTTCTTATAATCCTCGTGTACAACGCTTAACAAGTA
>JALSIL010000311.1 GCA_026990095.1 Lysobacterales bacterium | reverse complement strand
TGTGATGATGGCGGTGGTGTAATCATTGTTGAATAAATTATCATTTTGCAATAAGTTGACTTCGTTGTGTTTATTGGTTTGGTAATATTCTTGAAATTTAGTGATGATTTTATTTAAATCACTATCAAAATTTAGTTGATTAACCAGTCCTTGCGTTAAATCCCAATCATTGTTAAAGCCGCCTTTTGAGCGAAGTTCGGTGATTTTATCGTTATTTATACGTATTTTGGTGAAATAATATACAGTTTCCATAATGCATTGATCATAAGATTTTGAGGTATCAATCAACACACCATCCATATCAAAGCCAATGATTTCAGGTTTGAAAACAGTCTGTAAAGCATCAAATAACAGTGTTATGTTTTCAGGAATGGTGATGCGGACATAATCAGGCAAGTCCTCTACAGTGGTTTTGATTTGTATGCCTAATTTTCCCAGATACAAACTCAGTAATATTTTTTTCTTAGGTGGTAGCTTAAACAATAAAAAATTGCCTTTGCCATTAAAAACTTCGATGCCGCAGGATTTGAGAAAGCCATAAACCAGTTGACGATTAATGGCAATCACTTTGCAATAGCGAGTAACTTCGTTAGTATTATTTAAGGCATGTTTTGCCATTTGCAAACTTAATTGGTTGACATTAAACGGTGGAGCTATCTTTTTAAATTGATTGATTAAATCGCTGCGACCAACCAAGTAACCCAAACGAGCACCTGCCAAACCATAGGCTTTTGAGAAAGTTCGCAGTGAAATGACATTATGGTAATTTAAGGCATAATTCAGTTTTGAGTTTTCAAGAAAAAATTCAACGTAAGCTTCATCTAAAAATACATAAGCACTTATGCTTTTGGCTATTTCAATTAAATTGATTAAGTCCTCTTCGTTTATGCATTCGCCTGTTGGGTTGTTGGGTCGGGTGATAATCAACCATTGATTGGGCTGCATATTTAGGGCTGTTGCTTCTAAATCAATGGATAAATTATCTAAGCTTTCAATGGTGCTGTGTTCAATGCCCCAAATTCGCAATTGGTGCGTGTATTGACTAAAAGCAGGTAGTGGCAAAAGGATGGATTGCTGGTTTAATTTGCACATTTTAAACAACAAGTCGATGGATTCATCGCCGCCATTGGATAAGAAGATATTATCCGTTTCACAATTTAGGTTTTGAGCAATTAATTCTTCCACTTCGACTCGATTGGGGTATTTCCACAGTTGCGATGTGTCCAAGTTAAAGTCTTTTAACCAGTTAGGAATGGAATCGGCACGTTCATTGAAATCAAGTTTTAGCATGGTATCGCCCTCTAAATTGCCTTTCTAATCGGTATTTCTAAAATATCAATCGCTCCAGCTTTTATCAATTTGGGGATTAATGATTTTACTTCGCTCTTTTTCACGGCTGCCCGCACGGCATAATCCTTGCTATTATAAAGTTTGGCAACTGTTGGCGCACGCATGGCTGGTAATAGGTTGACTACATTTTCAATAGTGACTTCATCGCAATTCATTTCCAATAATACACGTTTGCGACCATTGAGCACACCGTTCATTAACACCAACATGTCATCAATAATCGCCTTTTTCTTAGGGTCATCTAAACAGGTTTGATTGGCAAAAAACTGGGTGTTGCTGGTGTAAACCGTATCGACAATTTTCAAGTGGTTGGCTAAAATGGTGGTGCCGGTGCTGGTGTTGTCAATAATCATATCGGCATCCTCTGGCGGAAACACTTCGGTTGCACCATAAGAGCGAATGAGTTGGTAATCAAAACCATTGTCGCTCAGGAACTTATCGCTTAATGTTTTGTATTCGGTGGCGACAATAATTTTACGTTTTTTCAAATCCGCATAATCCCAATTATCTGGAATACACGCCACAATTTCAACAGGATTAAATCCCAAAGACTTCAATACCTGTACATCGGCTTGCTGTTCGGCAATCCAATCCAGCCCAGCAAAACCTATATCGTGTTGTTCAAGTTCGACTAATTTTGGAATATTTTGTGATTTTAATAATTTAATCTCAAAACGAGCATCGGAACAAATGGGTCGGTAATTACGCTCATTGCTTTTAAAAGACAAGCCGATCTCTTCCAGCAGCTTGACTATCTCTACTTGCAGTTTTCCTTTGGGTATTGCCATTTTTATTTTCATATTTTTGTACTCCGTCATTCCTGCGAAGGCAGGAATCTCATTGTTTTTCAGTCATAAAAAAAGCCCCGTTGAGGTTAATCTAACGGGGCTTTTGTATTGTGTTGAGTGTTTTATTTAACGCATATCAGCAAGCACCGTCGAAAAGAAAATGGCGGTGATGGCGATGTAATGTTGTTAAATTCATGTTCATGCTTCTTATATTAGTGAAGTTTAATATGATGTCAACACAATCTTTTAATTCATTTGGTAAAAGTGTTGTTTTTATCAAAATTAGAATCTTGCCTGTGTGATACAAGCTGAATTCGAGTCATAAGTGCAACTCCTTTGATTTATTCATGTTTATTCCAGTTAATTTCTCAAAAATCTCATAAGGTGTTTTATATCCCAAACATTTTCTAGGT
>JALSIL010000310.1 GCA_026990095.1 Lysobacterales bacterium | reverse complement strand
AACCTACTTTTCTTTTAGCTATACCGATGGGCAAGATCATCCTATGAAACTAAAAAAATATTCTTTATATCATCTGCGTTATTCTGCGTTTATCTGCGGAAAACAAATCAAATCAAACCTTTCCACGTAACCAAGGAGATACGCGGTATCTATCGTCACCAAACCATTGGTGTAAATTATCCAATGTTTCAACAACTCTTGCTATGCCTATTTTATGTGCCCATGCGATAAGCCCTATGGGATAGTTGACACCTTTTTGCATGGCTAAATCCACATCGTTTTCATTGCAGACGCCATTTTCTATGGCATCGGCGGCTTCATTAATGAGCAAACAGACGGTGCGCATGGCGATTAAGGCAGGTTTATCTTTACCAATAACAACTTGCTTGCCAAGTAATTGAAAAACACCGACCACATGATTTTGAGTGGCTTCTGGACAGTTTTTATCAAAACTGAGGTGAATGATTGGGCAACTTTCATAATCCAATATCAGGTCTATTTGTGCTAGGTGCTTTTGTTGGGTGGTTTTTAAGCGTGCATTACAGGTTTGACCATTACTTAATTCAATAGCACAATCGTTGATTTGCATGGCTACTCCACCTTGATGCTCGGTAACAATAATGTCATCTAAGTTTGAGAGTTGTTTTTTGAATGCGTCAAATAAAGTGCATTCACTATTAAAACTGATGGATTTAGCAGCTTGTTGTGGGCTTTGGTAGTTGACTTGTGGTTTTTCTTCTCCATTGTAGCGATAAAACCCTTGCCCTGTTTTTTTGCCCAGCAAATTGGCAGCAACCATTTCTTCTTGAATTAAGGAGGGACGATAACGAGCATCATTGTACATACTAGCAAAAACGCTTTTACTGACCAATAAATTGATGTCGATACCGATTAAATCCATTAGAGTAAAAGGTCCCATGCGAAATCCTGCTGAGGTCATGATGGCATCAGTGACTTCGGGTGTTGCCACTTGTTCTTGCAGCATTTTCATGGCTTCTCCATAAAAAGGTCGTGCCACACGATTGACAATAAATCCAGGTGATGATTGTGCAAGTACGCCTATTTTGTTCCAAAACACACACAATTGCAGTCCTAAATCCAAACTTTTCTTGGATGAACGCAATCCGGCAACCACTTCGACTAATTTCATCACAGGTGCTGGGTTGAAAAAGTGCAGTCCTATCATATTTTCGGGTTGTTGCAAAACAGATGCTATTGCTGTTATTGAAATGCTTGAGGTGTTGCTGGCAAATAATGTATTTTCGTTGCATATAAATTGCAGTTGAGTAAATAGTTTTTGCTTTATTTCTAAGTTTTCAACAATTGCTTCTATAACAAGATCCGAATCAGCTAATTTTGGCAAATCAGAAATAATTTTAATATTATCTAAAATTTTTTGTCGAAATTCTGCTGTAATTTTTCCACGCTGAACACGCGATTCAAGGCGTTTTGCCATGGTTTGTTTGGCTTGTTGTGCAAACTCAGTGTTTAAATCATAGAGTTTTACCCGTTGATTGCAACTGGCAGCCACTTCGGCAATGCCAATACCCATGGTGCCTGCACCTATTACGGCTATATTTTCAATCTGAGATAACATTATGAACCTTTAAAATTGGGTTTTCTTTTTTCTGCGAAAGCTTGCACGCCTTCTTTAAAATCATGAGTCAATCCCATCAATCGTTGCACATCACGTTCATTATCAAGCTGCTCATCATAGGTGCATGCGTAGGATTTTTCGATTAACTCTTTGGTGTTGGCTAATGCCAGTGTTGGCCGTTTAGCAATGGTTTGTACTAACTTATCTACTTCTTTGTAAAAATCATCATCCGCAACACTTTTGTAAATCATGCCCCATTGTTCTGCTTTTTTTGCACTCACGGGTTCGGCGAGCATGGTGATGGCTTTGGCGCGTGCCATTCCGATTAATTTTGGCAATATCCATGAACCATTACAATCAGGAACTAAACCGACTTGAGAAAAAGATTGAATAAATTTTGCTGACTCTGTAGCAATAACAATATCACAGTTTAAGGCAATATTAGCTCCCGCTCCAGCTGCAACGCCATTAACGGCACATATAATAGGCACTCGAATGGATTTGAGAATCCGTAAGTTTGTGTTGTAGCCTTTTTCTAAGGTTTCGCCTAAATCCATGGCTTTATCCCCTTTGCGTTCGCCCAAGTCTTGCCCAGCACAAAATCCTCGCCCTGCTCCAGTTATGACCACGCAACGTAAATCATCCTCGCGAGTTAATGATTTTAATATACTATAAAATTCATCGTGCATGGTTTTGGAAAAAGCATTAAGCTTATCTGGACGATTGAGTTCAACCCGTGCAATATTATTTTTTATGCTGTATTTGATGGTTTGGTAAGTTTGATTTGTCATGAGCTTTGAATTTGTTATTTTTGCAGTCTAACATTATAATGCCTGTTATGAAAAATATCTATGAAATTGATGGTGTCAAACCTGTCATTCACCCTTCTAGCTTTATACACCCGAGTGCAGTCGTAATCGGTTCGGTACAAATTGGTAAAAATTGTTACATCGGTCCCA
>JALSIL010000309.1 GCA_026990095.1 Lysobacterales bacterium | reverse complement strand
TTATTCACACGTATTTATTGGTTCCTTTGGGGCTGGAATACCTCAAAACTTTAAGCTTTATTCTGGTAATTGCTGTCACAGTACAAATCACCGAACTGATATTGCATAAAACTTCTCCTCTACTCTATCAAGTTTTGGGGATTTTCTTGCCCTTGATTACCACCAATTGTGCAGTTTTAGGTGTGGCTTTGCTTAATATTCAAGAACAGAATAATTTAATTGAATCTGCCGTATTTGGCTTTGGTGCATCAGTTGGCTTTACCTTGGTGTTGGTTTTATTTTCTGCTATTCGTGAACGCATCGAAATGTCAGATATTCCCGAATCATTCAAAGGTACGCCTATTGCCTTAGTGACCGCAGGCATTATGTCTATTGCTTTTATGGGTTTTGGTGGAATGGTTCGCTAAATGAATCCTTTTGTTAGTTTAATCATTATCTCACTTGTCTCATTTATCTTTGGACTGGTTGTCATGTGGGTATCGAAAAAATTCAAAGTCGAAGGCAATCCAATAGTCGAACAAATTAATGCCATATTACCACAAACCCAATGCGGACAATGCACTTATCCAGGATGCAAGCCTTATGCTGAGGCCATCGCCAATGGCGAGGCAGCAATCAACCAATGCCCTCCAGGAGGAGAAGAAGGCGTTAAGAAATTAGCCGAGCTATTAGATGTTGAGGTCTTAGAGCTAAATCCAGATAATGGCGAAGTTAAAGCCATTGATACGGTAGTTGAAATCGTTGAGAAAGATTGTATCGGTTGCACTAAATGCATCCAAGTCTGTCCAGTTGATGCCATCGTTGGTGCGGCTAAACACATGCACACCATTATTATTGATGCCTGTACAGGCTGTGATTTGTGTATTCCTGCTTGTCCCGTTGATTGCATTATTACCATTGAAGCTCCACTGCCCAAATTCATTCAGCGCATTGAAAAGCCAGCACTCTATGGCATAATTGAGGAGGCTAAACAATGGTAAACTCTATCAATTCGCAACAACTGTATAAATTACAAGGTGGCATTAAATTACCGCACCATAAGAATGATTCCTTGCAAAATGGTTTGTCCCGTTTACCCATTGCAGATAAAGTTTATATGTCACTGCGTATTAACCGAGGTAATATTGCCAAGCCTTTAGTAAAAGTAGGCGACAATGTTTTAAAAGGACAAATTATTGCTAAACCCGATACCATAAGAGGTTCATATATTCACGCCTCAACTTCGGGCGAAGTGACTGCCATAAAACAGCGAGCCACAGCGAGCCCAGAAGCGGACATTTCCACGGTAGTTGAAATCACTTCGGATGGAAAAGAACATTGGGTTGATTTAGCCCAAACAAAGATTAACCAATCCTATATTGATTCGGTTACACCAGAAGATATTATCAACAGTATTCACGAAGCCGGTCTTGTTGGACTTGGTGGTGCAGGGTTCCCGACCCATCTAAAATACAGTTCTCAAAACACCATCCATACACTTATCGTCAATGGTGCAGAGTGTGAACCTTATATTACCTGTGACGAACAACTCATGTTAGATTTTCCAGATGATTTAATCAATGGCATATTACTCATGATGAAAGCCTCTAGGGCGAGTCAAGCAATTTTTGCTCTTGAAGATCAGGTCGGTAACATCAAATCCAACATAGATAAACGAGTCAAAGACCGAAACATTCAAAACATTAGTGTGGTAAAAGTTCCGACCATCTATCCTGCTGGTGGTGAAAAACAGTTGATTAAAGTCTTAACAGGCCTTGAAGTACCTTCTGGTGGTTTACCCTTAAACCTTGGCATTATTGTGCAAAATGTCGGCACGATTAAAGCGTTAAGTGACTTTATAGTCCAAGGGCGTCCTTTGGTTGAACGTATCGTCACTATTGCAGGAGACTGCATTGGCACAGCACAAAATTTTATTACCGCTATTGGCACACCGATGAGCCATTTACTGCAACACGCAGACTTTGACCAAGACAAAGCTTATCGATTAATTATTGGTGGCCCGATGATGGGATATTCGATGCCTGATTGTTCCATAGGTATTGATAAAACCACTAATTGTATTTTAGCATTGAGTGAAAAAATGACTCACCATTATGGTGATACTTTACCCTGTATTCGCTGTGGAGAATGCGTTAATGTCTGTCCTGCCTATCTTTTACCACAACAATTGCATTGGTATATAAAAGGAGAAAACCTCGAAAAAGCACGAGAACATCATTTGTATGACTGCATCGAATGCGGTGCTTGTGCTTGGGTTTGTCCCAGTCAAATTAAACTGGTTGATTATTATCGTTACGCAAAATCGGAGTTGAAATATTTAGACTACAAACGTGAAAAATCAGACAAAGCTCAAATTCGACACGAGCAACGCGAAGCCCGTTTGAAACGTTTAAAAGCCGAAAGAGCCGCCAAACGCAAGCGCACAAGAAGGAGAACAAGCAACCCAGATAAAATTAAACAAGATTTAAATGCAACCATGGAACGAATTCAAAAAGCCAAAGCTGAAAAAAATCGCACAACAAAAAACCAAAAAACAGGAGACAGATAACAATGCAGAATAAG
>JALSIL010000308.1 GCA_026990095.1 Lysobacterales bacterium | reverse complement strand
CGAAACAGAATCCAAACAAACCATTGATAAGTTTGTGGCAGCGATGGCAGATATTCTCAAACAAGCAACAGATGATATTGAGCCAATAAAGCAAGCACCGCATACCGCACCAAACCGCCGCCTAGATGATGCAAAAGCGGTTAAACAACCCAATCTTGTGTGGCAAGAAGAAGCATAAAATGGCAAGCAAACAACGCAGAGGAATCAAGCAAATCTATGCCGCCTTTTTATGGTCAATGCAAGGATTAAAAGCATCGTTTAAACACGAAGCGTCTTTTCGTTTAGAAGTTTATCTTGCCTTGATTTTAACACCGTGTGCAATATATTTAGCACAATCACCAATGCAACTATTGCTGTTGCTATCGGTGTTGTTGTTGGTATTAATAATCGAAATCCTCAACTCCGCTATCGAAGCGGTGGTTGATATGGTTTGCGGAGAAAAATACCACGACCTCGCCAAACGTGCCAAAGACATGGGTTCTGCAGCTGTCTTTTTAGGGCAACTACTGGTCGTTGGCACCTGGGCGAGCGTTGTTTATATTAATTATTTTGTTTAAAAGCCTTACTTGTAATTGAGGGGGCGAAAGATGCGGTTGTTCCTACAAGTCATTTGTGGTAATTTTCACTACTGGATAAAAATTGACTTACTCAAATTCCATCGCACGAAAAATACGACCGATATTTTGTTTAGCTAAATCATTAAAGGTGTCTAGCTGCTCATAAGCGGACAAATCCATTTCGTAGGCTTGTTGTAAATCACCGTCATCGTTGAGGATTTTTGCCACTTGTTGGCGAACGTATTTTAAATAGTCTACGGTGTACTTACGCACTTCTTGCATGTTTGTGGGTGTGCCATGTCCAGGGATAACAGTTTGTGCACCTAATGGCTCAAATTTGGTTTCCCATGTGTTTATCCATGCGGCTGTATCGGTGTGTTCGGTGACAGGTAATAGGCGTTGGTGAAAAGCCATGTCGCCTGAAATAACCAGCTTTTGTTGCGGTAACCACACCACAATATCGCCAGGTGAGTGAGCAGGGCCCAAGTGCAGGGCTTGGATGGTTGTGCCGCCCATGTTTAATTCAAACTTGTCATCAAAGGTTATGTCTGGGATGGTGGGCTTGGTGAATTTCCCTTTGTCTTTTTGCCTTTCTTGCATGCGTTTTACCGAGGCTTTGGCGTAACGTTTCATAACAGCGGCAGCGTCTTTGTGAGCAACGATTTTTGCCCCTTGTTCTTGCCAATAGTTTGAGCCGAGCATGGCGTGACCTTGGGCGTTTTCTAAGATAGCGTATTTTACGGGTTGTTTGGTGAGTTTTTTGATTTCTTGGTGCAAGGCTTTAGCGAGTAAATAACTGGCACTGGCATTTACCACCACCACGCCATCGTCGGTGATGATAAAAGATAAATTGTTGTTGTGTCCTGAGTTTTCATAAGTCGGTGCAGCGGTAGCTCCTATGGCAGACCAAACGTTTTTAGTTACTTGTTGTGGGTAGTTGTAAAGCAGTGAGTCAGGAGCGAGGTACGATTTGGGTTTATCAGAATCGGATGGTGGAATTTTGACATTAAATTCACAGGCTGTTAATAACAGCGTTAAGAGTGTTGTAGTAAGTGTTTTGTTCATAGCGTGAGAATAACACATTTTAGCCTGAATACTTCATGCAAAAATAGAATTTATGGAGAAAATGGCAAAAGAGATTGGATTTCTATATCGGGATTTGGGTAAAACGTAAATAAGACTATGGTTTTTATCGGGTTTGAACCTTAACAAAATTGTTAGCATAACATTAAATTTTCACAGCTTTGTCACAAACTCTCATTTACCTTGTGAAAAGCTATTTGTAAAGACGGTTATTAGAGTAAAATGACCCTTTATTCTCAAACTTATTACATTTATGCAATTTAAAAACGCTCGAATATTTCGTCTCCCTGAAGATTTTGCTATCGATTCTGGAAGCTTTTCAGAAAAATTAGAACACGATGCACTTAAACCTTGCGGTCCACAAGATATGGCGTCGCAAGGGTGGATTTCGCCATTTAATCGTGAAAGTGAAGTGTTTTGTTGGCAAAGTGGCAATGCTCAATTGCTTATGTTTGCCATTGAAGAAAAAATCTTGCCCGCAGCAGTTGTTAATCAAGAATTGCAAGAAAAAGTCTCGTCTATCCAAAGTGACACCGGCAGCAAACCTGGACGTAAAGTGCAATCGGATATGAAGCAAGAGATTTTATTTGAGTTGCTTCCTCAGGCATTTACTAAGTTGAAAAAAATGGGTGCCTATATTGATAATGAGTTGAGTTTATTGGTGGTGGATTCTGGCAGTCAAAATCCAGCTGAAAATCTGGTATCGCAACTTCGTCAAACCCTGGGTTCTTTTAAAGCCGAGGCATTTGGTGAGTCATCCGCCATGGCAACAGTGTTGACCAAATGGGTAACTGACGGTCATGCCGAAGGTGGGTTTGAATTTGGTTCTAGCATTGTTTTGGAAACATTGGATGAAGCCAAAAGCGTTATTCGGGCGAAAAATGTCAATTACCTTACTGATGAAATGCAACGCCACATTGAAAATGGTTATTTAGTCACGCAAATTGGTTTAATCTTTAATGACCGTGTTGAATTGACATTGACTCATGATTTTGCGGTTAAAAGCATTAAGTTTACCGATGTAGTTTTGGATGAACTGGATCATGAAACTATCGAATCTGAAGAACAGTTGTTGGATTCGCGATTTACCTTGTTGTCTTTGGAGTTGCGCGAACTTTACAAAGCTTTATTTCATATTTTTTCTCAGAATAATTAAATAGGAAAGGCAATGAAAAAATGGATTGAGGTATTTAGTGAATATATTCACAATTTAGAATCAGCCGATGCGGCACACGATGCCGCGCATGTTGGACGTGTGGCAGTCAATGCCAAAAAGTTTGCTATACTTGAAGGAGCTGATTTAAGCATTGTCATGCCTGCGGTTTGGTTGCACGATTGCGTAAGTGTCTCTAAAAGTTCCGAACTACGCAAAAAAGCTTCACAACTATCGGCTGAAAAAGCCCAAGAGCTATTAACTGACTGGGGTTATCCACAGGACAATATTGAAGCGATAAAACACGCCATTGCAGCACACAGTTATTCTGCCAATATAACGCCAACAACATTGGAGGCAAAAATTGTACAAGATGCCGATAGAATGGACTCCATCGGAGCTATCGGTGTGGCGCGTATGATGATGACTGGTGGTAAAATGGACTGCACTTTATACAATGAAACCGATCCTTTTTGCAGCAAACGAGAACCCGAAGACAGAAAATGGACAGTGGATCATTTTTATGCAAAATTATTAAAGTTGAATTCAGGATTTCACACCCAGGCAGCACAAGACGAAGCGCAAAGACGCCATGATTATATGGTTACTTTTCTTACCCAATTGGAATCTGAAATTAGTTGAAAACTATTATTGCCACCCTTTTTTTTCTCTTTGCAGTTAATGCAAGTGCATTAACTCTAGAGCAATTGGCATTTAAAAAAGCCTATAAAGAGGCATTAAAAGGCGATGATAAAATTGTGGCAACATTTAAAAAGAACAACCCTTCTTATCGCCTTAACCACTATCTGGATTATGCTTTACTCAAAGCGGATATGAAAAGCCTGCCTGAAAAAGGCATAGAAAGTTTTATAAAACAGAATCCAAAATCCCCTTTAAATGACCGGCTCAATAACATGCTCACCTATGAGTTAGGTAAGCAAAGAAAGTGGCAAAAATACTTAGCTCGGTATAAAAACAATAAAGGCTCTCAAACTAAACATTGTTGGTATTTAAATGCTCGAATCCAAACGGTCGATACCAAAGGTTTGCCACAGGCAATTCAAGACTTTTGGATGAATGGGCTTTCATTGCCCGATGCCTGTAACCCTGTTTTTAACTGGTGGGAAAAACAAGGACACCTTAATGATAAGTTGCTCATTAAACGCTTTAAGTTAGCCTATAAAGTCAATAACGCCTCAACTGCACGCTATTTAGCCAGCAAAATGAAAAAGCAACCAAGCTGGATTAAACATGCGCTGTTGTTAATGAAACAACCCATCAAAACCCTAAAAAAATCGCTGCGTTGGCAAGACAATAAAATTCACCGAGAATTGGTTTATGTTAAATCCAAAGAATTATCATCAAAACAACCCGATGTAATGTACAAGCTGTGGAGTGCACTAAAAAAACACTACACTTTTACCGCCAAAGAAAAAGCCACTGTCGATAAAAACATTGCCTTATTTGCAGCCACGGACTATTTGCCCTTCACCATTAAAGCCATGAATGATTTGCCACCCGCACAACAAGATGGCCAAATCAATGCATGGAAAGTGCGGTATTTTTTATACAAAGGGCGTTGGAAATCGGTATACAAAACCATTAAAGCGATGCCTGCCTATCAGCAAAACAAAGACCGTTGGCAATATTGGTTAGGGCGAGCCAGTGCGAAAACCAACCGACAAACTAAAGCCAAATCCATTTTTGTTAAATTGGCAAAAAAGAGCAATTATTATGGTTTTTTGGCCGCTGATCACATGCGGTTACCTTACCAGTTTTGCAGTCATGACATCGCGGCAAGCCCAATAACAAAAATGCCAGAAAATCTTGAAAATGCCTTTGAGCTGTTTGCACTAGATAGGATTGCCTTAGCCAGAAAGGAGTGGATTATTGGCTATCGCGAGCTCAATACGGCTCAAAGAAGGGCCTTGGCCGATATTGCCTACCAAAAAGGCTGGTACAATAAAGTAACTGCAATTATGGGTGCTTTAAACTTATGGCGAAACTACCAAATGCGTTACCCGTTAGCCTACAAAAAAGAAATCGCAGAGTTGGCTAAAAAACAGCAACTCCAACCGCAATGGATAATGTCAATTATCACCCAAGAAAGTGCTTGGCAGACCGATGCCATCTCACGTGCCGATGCGCGCGGTTTAATGCAACTTATTGACCCAACCGCCAAAAGATTGAGTAAAAAACTCGGTTTAAAATACACAGGCAAACAACAGCTGCACCAAGCTTATTTTAACTTACAACTCGGAACCTTTTATCAACGCGAACTATTTGATCGGTTTGAAGAACATCCTTTGCTAGCCCTTTCTTCTTATAATGCAGGAGAAACAAAAGCCAATCATTGGCTGCATGAGTTTCCAACCTCTCCAGATATTTGGGCAGAGACCATTCCTTACCGAGAGACGCGCGATTACATGGTTAAAATTTTAACCAATGTGACCATTTATGATTGGCTAATTAACAAAACACCCAAAAGAATTAGTTATTGGCTACCGACTCTTCCTGTGGATGGTAAACCCATTAAAGCCTGGCCTAACAAAAAAGTCTCCACGCAGACAACAACTGTCAGGTGTGCCCAATGAAAGTTTATTTAGTCGGCGGAGCTGTTCGTGACAAGTTATTAAAGCGAGAAATTAAAGACCGAGACTATGTTGTGGTTGGTGCAACGCCACAACAAATGGTTGAAAAAGATTTTCGACCTATTGGCAAAGATTTCCCTGTGTTTTTACACCCAAAAACGCACGAAGAATATGCCTTAGCACGCACGGAGAGAAAAACAGCCCAAGGCTACCATGGATTTGAGTTTAATACCGATGTCACTGTCACACTCGAGGAAGATTTAGCCAGGCGAGATTTAACTATCAATGCCATGGCAATAGATAATGAAAGTGGTGAAATAATAGATCCTTTTAATGGTCAAGAAGATTTAAGCAAGCGAAATCTTCGTCATGTATCTGAGGCGTTTGCAGAAGATCCTGTTCGGATACTTCGAATTGCACGTTTTGCTGCGCGATATGATTTTACCGTTGATAGAGACACGAATGCTTTGATGAAAAAGATGGTTCAAAATGGAGAAGTTGATGCTTTGGTTGCGGAACGTGTTTGGCAAGAGTTAAGTCAAGCATTGAATGAAACCACGCCTTCAAATTTCATCAAAGTTTTACGGGCGTGTGGTGCTTTGAAAGTGTTGTTTCCTGAGTTTGAAAACCTTTTCGGAGTCCCTCAAACACAAAAATGGCACCCGGAGATTGATACGGGAGTTCATTGCATGATGGCAATGGATCAAGCAAAAGACTTGGATAACGATACCGCATTTGCCGTCTTTACTCATGATTTAGGCAAAGGCATAACACCATCCGAAATTTTGCCTTCTCACAAAGGTCATGAACGCGCAGGAATTCCTTTAGTGGAAGCAGTGTGTAATCGTTTAAAAGTGCCAAAAATCCATAAAAAATTAGCGTTAAGTGTCTGTCGATGGCATTTGCATTCACACATGGCGTATGATTTACGGGCAGGAACAATCCATAAATTATTTGAAAAAACGGGAGCTTATCAACAATCTGAAACTTTTGATAAATACCTGCAAGCCTGTAAAGCCGATGCCACAGGGCGTTTAGGAATGCTTGATAGCCATTACCCACAGGCAGACTTTTTAAAAGGGTGTTTAAAAGCGGCGTTAGCAGTAGATGTGCAGCAGTTGATTGAAAAAGGTTTTAGCGGTGAAAAACTTGGGGATGAGATAGCACAACAAAAAATTAAACTAATAAAGCATTATAAAAGTCACTCTTGTGTTAAATAATTGTGTTAAGCATTAAACAATACTTTAAAAAAAGCTATAATGCCCCCATCTAAATGAAAGTATTTTTCGGAGAATGTTATGTTAGGTGGTATTAGTATTTGGCAACTGTTAATTATTTTGTTAATAGTTATTATGTTATTTGGCACAAAAAAGTTGAAAAACGTAGGTGGGGATTTGGGTGAAGCCATTAAAGGATTTAAAAAAGGTCTTAAAGATGAAGACAAAGCTGAACTAGCCGAAGACAAACCTGAAGTAAGTGCACAGAAGGTTGAAGATAAAGCAGAATCTAAAGATTCAAAAAAATCATAAACAAAATTTGTAAGCACAGTGTTTGATATAGGTTTTTCTGAATTATTTCTTGTTTTGGTGGTGGCATTAGTTGTTGTTGGTCCAGAACGTTTGCCTGCACTTGCCCGGAAAATCGGTCGCTATGTCAGTAAAGCCAAACAAACCTTTGAAAATGTAAAGCGAGAAGTTGAAAGCGAGCTTGAAACCGAAGAACTTAATAAAAGGTTGGCAGAAAACAATATTATACAAGAAACAAAAGAATTAACCAACGAAGTCACTCAAGAGCTCAATCAAATAGCCAAAAATGCAGGGGAAGAAATGCCTCAAAGTAAAGACTGGAAGTCCTAGGTTGCCTAATGTCTGAACCTCAAACCTTTGTTTCTCACCTTATAGAATTACGCAGTCGGTTAATTAAAGCAGTAGCCGCTATTTTAATTATTGTTATCGTGCAATTACCCTTTGCTGGCAAGATATATGCTTTGATGGCTAGACCTGTTATGGCTTATTTGCCCGAAGGTAGCAGCATGATTGCTACGGGCGTTTTATCGCCATTTTTGACACCTTTTAAAATGGTGTTTATCCTCGGAATAATTATTGCCATGCCTTTTGTCCTCTATCAAATTTGGGCTTTTATTGCTCCTGGCCTTTATAAAAGTGAAAAAAGAATTGCACGGCCTTTATTGGTTTCCAGTATCTTTTTGTTTTACTTGGGGTGTCTGTTTGCTTATTTTGTTATCTTTCCGATTCTTTTTCAGTTTATTCCTTCAATAGCTCCAGCAGGTGTGAACTACATGCCTGATATTAACAGCTACTTGGATATTGTTGTGCGATTATTTTTTGCCTTTGGTTTGGCTTTTGAAATGCCAATTGCTGTTATCTTGATGATACTGTTAGGCGTCACCACACCAGAAAAGCTGGCTAACAATCGCCCCTATGTGGTCGTTACTGTTTTTGTTATTGGCATGTTGTTAACACCACCTGATATTATTTCTCAAACTCTGATGGCATTACCAATGTGGTTGTTATTTGAAATCGGAATTATAATGGGAAGAATACTTAAAAAGAAAAAAAAGACTAGCCTTGAAGACGAATAAAGTGAAAGTGACATTGGAGCTAACCTATACAGACTTGGGTAGGCAAGTCCCTTTTTAAAAAAGCTAGCTTTTTACTTAACTTTCCAGACAACGGGGTGCCAATTGTTTGAGTTGTTATCACTGGCATCATAACCAACATAATATTTTTTACCTTCTTTTACATCTATTTCAATAGATTTGTTTCTAAAACTAGTGATTTTTTGTCTTGCAGTGACAACACCGCTGCGTGCAGTTAAGTTGATTTTGGAGTTAACTTTAATTGTGTGCTTTCCAGGAGAGAGCCACACGGCATTTTGTCTTGTTATTACTTGTTTGCCATCAATAGAGTATAATGACACAGGAAACACATCTTGTGTGGCATGACTAACATTAAAAATCAACATGCCATGAGGCTCTGAAGGTTTAACAAAGGGTGCCGAAAGAGAAATCGAAGTAAATAAAATCAAAATGGGTAAGAATTTTTTCATTGTTTTTTTCTTTTTTAAGACTGTGATTGATAATATTACACTAATTCTCTGATTTGTCAAATCTCATGAGTACCGCATTCAGTTTCTGTTCAGGTTTGTTGCTGGCAAAGCACCAGTATGAGGTTCTGAATTACGCTATTGTGTAGCAGACTAAACAAAATAAGGTATAATACGAGCCTTGTTATTAATTTATGAAGTTTTCTATGAAATCAGAACAAAATCAGGTTATATTCCGTAAAGACTACCAACAACCAAACTATTGGGTTAATTCAGTATCATTGGGCTTTTTGATTGAACCAACTTTTACTATGGTGCGTTCGAAAATACAATTCAACCATAATACAACAAAACAAAACAAGTTGGTTTTAAATGGTGTTGACATTGATTTGATGAAAATTTCCATTGACGGAAGGGTTCTGGATAAATCAGACTATGTTATTGATGATGAGTCATTAACTATTGATAACACACCTGAAAATTTTGTATTGCAAGTCGAAAATAAGATTTATCCAAGCAAAAATACGGCTCTTGAAGGTTTATACCAGTCGGGCGATTTTTTTCTGACGCAATGTGAAGCAGAAGGTTTTAGAAAAATTACTTATTATCCCGATAGACCCGATGTAATGGCACCATTTGAAGTCACTTTGATTGCTAACAAAAAACAATACCCCGTGCTTTTATCCAATGGTAATTTAGTGCAATCTGGCGATTTGAAAAACGGTAAACACTTTGCTCGTTGGTCTGACCCTCACCCAAAACCCAGTTATTTATTTGCCATTGTTGCTGGTGAGTTGTCCTTTATTGAAGAAAACTATGTCACCAGTGAAGGCAACGATGTTAATTTGCGTATTTATGTTGAAGAAGAAAACCTCGATTCCTGCCAATACGCTATAGACTCGCTTAAACGTTCAATGAAGTGGGATGAACAGCGATATGGTTTGGCTTATGATTTATCGCAGTACAATATTGTAGCCACCAATGATTTCAATATGGGCGCTATGGAAAACAAAGGCTTAAATATATTTAATTCCAAATATGTTTTAGCGCGACCTGATACGGCAACTGACTCCGATTTTATTGGTGTTGAGGCGGTCATTGGACACGAATATTTCCATAATTGGACAGGAAACCGCGTGACTTGCCAGGATTGGTTTCAACTGAGTTTAAAAGAAGGTTTGACCGTTTATCGCGATCAAGAATTTACCTCAGATATGCAATCTGCAGCGGTTAAACGCATTGAAGATGTGCGTATACTAAAGTCTTTTCAGTTTGCTGAAGATGCCGGTCCCATGTCTCACCCAATTCGTCCGGATTCATTTATCGAAATCAACAACTTTTATACCTTAACTGTGTATGAAAAAGGCGCACAAGTTGTTCGCATGTATGAAACCCTGCTGGGCAGAGATGGTTTTAGAAAAGGCATGGATTTATATTTTGAACGCCATGACGGTCAAGCGGTGACCTGTGATGACTTTAGAAAGGCAATGGCTGATGCTAACGGTGCCGATTTGGAGCAATTTGGTTTATGGTACTCTCAAAATGGAACCCCAAGGGTTAGTGTTAAAGAAAGTTATGACGCTAAAAATAATGAACTGACCTTAAAAATCAAACAAAAGCACCCTAAAAACACGAAAAAGAAAAATTACCAGGCCATGGTTATTCCAATGCGCACGGCCTTGTTTGATAAAGAAGGCAATCAATTGAGTTTGGATGAGTCTGGGTTGATTGAAAAAGTGTATGAGATTAATGAATTTAAGCAAACCTTAGTCTTTAAAAACATTAGTTCTGCTCCAATAGTATCTTTGTTTCGAGGATTTTCAGCTCCTGTTATTGTTAAACACAAGCGTGAGAATAAGGACTTATTGCAATTAATGACTTTTGACTCTGATTCTTATAATCGCTGGGATGCGGCTCAAATCATTTCAACACAAGTGATTAAACAGGCTTATGATGCTCTTTGTCATGATGAAAAGCCACACTGTCCAAGGTTTTATGTTGAGGCAATAGCCAGAGTTTTAACAGACGATTCAACAGACCCTGCCTTGCTTGCCGAGGCACTTTCTCTTCCAGAGTTAAAAACTTTAATGGTATCAATGCAAGACATTAAGATAAATCATTTACACCAAGCCAGAGAATTTATTAAAAAATCTTTAGCAGAGACTTTAGAAGTGGAGTTTTTATCCATATATAACCAAAACTTTGTCACCGGTGATTACCAAGTGCGAAGTGAAGATGTGGCAAAAAGAAGCCTGAAAAACACCTGCCTAAGTTACCTCATGTGCACCAAAAACCCTGATATTCTGCGGTTATGTAAAAAACAATATTACGACGCAAACAACATGACAGACAGTATTTCAGCGTTAAGCTTTTATGTACACCACCAAGCAGAAGGATACCATAACTTACTTCAAGACTTTTTTGAAAAATGGCAAAACAATGCATTGGTTATGGACAAGTGGTTTATTGTGCAAGCCACATCACCAGCAGAAAACACATTAAATATCGTCAAACAATTGATGGAGCATCACTTATTTAGTTTAGAAAACCCAAACAAGGTTCGTTCTCTGGTCGGGGCTTTTTCATCAAACAACTTGATTGGTTTTAACACACAAGAAGGCTATCAATTTTTAGCCGATCAAGTCTTGGTATTAAATCGCTTAAATCCACAAATGGCATCTCGCATGGTGTCTATTTTTAATACGTGGAAAAAACTGGACAAGCCCTTAAGAGACCTGGTTAAACCAGAACTTAAACGCATACATGCCAGTAAAGACTTGTCTCCAGATGTGTTTGAAATTGTTGACAAAGCCCTAAAAGGCGATTAATTTGTTCAGGAAACAATAACTTCACACTGTTTAACTTTACATTTATCCTGCTTTTATTAATAATAAAGTTTGGAATGGGACATTTAAAAGAAAATGAATAAAAACAGCAAAATTAAAAATAAAGACAAAAACAAGAAGCAATACACCAAGCCGGTTTTAAAACCGCTTGGTGATATTAGAGATGTAACGATGGGTGGCTCACCCGGCATTGGTGATAGTGGCAATGCTGGTGCAGAAAAGCCATTTATTTAAATTCATGTGCGCTATTTAACAACAAAAGAAAAGCCAACTACATCAAGCACAAGTTTTCAGTACGAAATTGCTGACGCTATTTATTGCAGCGATTTTTTAATACCTGAACTGCAACCCTTTTTTATTAATGAAACTTGTGCAAAGAATCAATCACCACCATTAAACCCAACCGTCAATCACTTGTTTAATCAGCTCGTTTATAAACAGCGTATCGGTGTCGGTGAGTGCATATATAATTTGGAAGTAAAATCTAACATCAATGGTTACCATTTAAATGCAGACGGTGGTCATTACCAAATCTTAAATCATACAATAAATACACCAGTAAAAACAGACGCAACCATTCTATTAGGCCCTGCTTTGATATTAAATTTAGCCATGAATAATGTCTTTTGTTTTCATGCATCGGCGTGTTGTATCAATGACAAAGTTTTTATCTTTCTTGCTTCATCTGGAACAGGAAAATCAACCATCGCCCGTTTTTTCAATGAATTTTCAAATAGCTACCGAATAGCCGATGACATTATCGCTGTTAAAATAATTAATAAGCAATTAACCGTTTTACCCAATTTTCCGCAATTAAAACTCAACGACAAGCAACAGTATTCAGGTGAAAAAATAAAGCAAAAAACGCACTTCCTCTTTATTAATAAAGATAATAGAGCCAAAACTTCATTCACTCAAATAAACCACTTAGAGTCAATAAAAAAACTTATTGCACATACCGTTGCCACCCGATTATTTAACCCTTTGCACCTCGAAAAACATTTAGTGTTTTGCCATAATCTTTTATTTCTCTGTGAAAGTTATCAAGTAAGTTACCAACACAGAGCTCACAGTCTATTTGAGTTGAAGGAGCTGCTTGATGAGCTTTAAGGAAAAAATTATGGCTTTGTTGTTGTTGCCATCTAGCCGGGCCTATTTAAAAAAAATTATTTTTGAATTAAAAAACAAGGACTACAAACAAGTATTAGAACAGACACCAAATGTAAAATTTAGAGCTGCGAAGCAAGAAAGTCTAGTTAAAAGCTATTTTTGGGCAACCCGCACCATAAAGGATTGCCGTTGTTTGCCACGTTCCATTGCACTTTATCATCACATGAAAGCTTTGGGTTATGATGTTAAACACAAAATTGGCGTCAATAAGACAGAAAAACTCAACGCCCATTCATGGGTAGAGCTCCACGACAAGCCCCTAAATGAACACCCTGACTTGTATCAAAGGTTTACTGTTCTAGAATTAACCAATGACACAATAAAAGCAACAAAATTGACCTAAATCATATTTAAGTTTATAGTACAAAACTATCATACTCCTTTTATTAAAAATCATCGCATGAATACTCTTTTAGAATTTAACTTAGACCTGATTAAAAAATACGATAAAGCAGGTCCTCGCTATACCTCTTATCCAACCGCTGTCGTTTTTAACGATTCCTTTGGTGAAGAGGATTACCGCAAACAAGCCATCACAAGCAATGAGGCCAATAAGGGCAAGCCCATCTCACTGTATTTCCATATTCCTTTTTGTGATACTTTATGCTTTTTTTGTGCCTGCAATAAAATAGCAACTAAGAAAAGAGATAAAGCCGACACCTACCTCGATTACCTTGAAAAAGAAATGGCAATAGTCTCTAAACTTTACGACAAGTCCCGCTTAGTTGAACAAATGCATTTCGGTGGTGGAACACCCACCTTTTTAACCGATGAACAGTTCGAGAGAATGATGTCGTTGATTGCCGAATATTTTCCACTTATTCACAGTGAACAACGCGATTATTCCATCGAAATTGATCCACGCTCGGTCACTAAAGAAAGCATGAAGAAACTGGCAGGCTATGGTTTTAATCGTTTTTCACTGGGTGTGCAAGACGTTAATCCAGTAGTACAAAAAGCCGTCAATCGCATACAACCAACACAAATGACGCGTGACATCATCCAAGCGTGTCGCGATGTTAATGCCCGTTCAATCAGTGTTGATTTAATTTATGGTTTGCCATTTCAAACTTTAGAAAGTTTTGCACTAACCGTGGATGCGGTAATAGAAATGTCACCCGATAGGTTGTCCGTTTTTAATTATGCTCATTTACCGCATTTGTTTGCACCACAAAAAAGAATCAAAGCCGAAGACTTGCCAAAGGCCGAAGAAAAATTAGCCATATTGCAAATGACTATAGAAAAACTCACAGGGGCAGGCTATGTTTATATAGGCATGGATCACTTTGCCAAACCTGATGATGAACTGGCTATCGCTCAAGCCAATGGCACATTACAACGCAACTTCCAAGGTTATACCACCCATGCGGAACTGGACTTAGTGGCTTTAGGGGTTTCATCTATTAGCTCGGTCAATAACTCTTTTAGCCAAAATGTTAAAACCACCGAACAATATTATGCCATTTTAGATAAAGCGAAATTACCAATTTATCGTGGTTATTTATTAAATGATGACGATGTGTTAAGAAAAGCCGTAATTCAACACCTCGCCTGTCATTTTGCTTTGGATTTTGAAAAGATTGAACA
Source organism: Lysobacterales bacterium (assembly GCA_026990095.1). GTDB lineage: Bacteria > Pseudomonadota > Gammaproteobacteria > Xanthomonadales > Marinicellaceae > NORP309. The sequence continues at coordinate 2,702 of JALSIL010000308.1, read as the reverse complement.
AGACTTTTCCATCGACTTTGCAGATTATTTCGCACAAGAACTGGACGAACTTAAACAAATGCAACGAGACAAACTAATAACAATGAATGAAAAAAGCATCAAAGTTACTCCTGCAGGGCGTTTACTTATCCGCAATATCTGCATGGTATTTGATATTTACTTAAGAAAACAAAGAGGACAAAAGTTCTCAAAAGTGATATAAGTGCAGTGCAGCTTGCCTTAAAAAAGAGCATTATTTCAAAGTAATGCACCTTAATTATTGAAAAAAATGAAAGTATCTGAAATATTTATTGATGAACCCCTTCAATGGGGATTTAGGGGCGACCCTTATCTTTTTCGTGAGATGAAGGATCAACTAGAGTTGCTTGAAATGCCTGCACGTGCTACGGATTTACAAAAGTTAATCAAAAGCACTTACCAAGAGGTAACGGGGCATTCGATTCACGACAACAAGCCTTTTGTTGTGAGTCGATTTAAACGCGGCGGTATGTCAAGCGGTGCAATCAGTCCAGAATATTGGTTAAATAAAGCCATTCCACTGTTGATTGGGCGGCATGTTAAACCAGAATAAGCGACTTGCTTGAGTAGCGTATTGCACACAGTTCTCTATAAAACATTAAAGTCTTTATCCACCATATTAACCAATAACATTTCGCCATTTTTGTAACGAAATTCACCAAAACGGGCTTGTTGGTAGTGTTTTCTCATGCCTTCTTGAAAATAAAAGGCATTGGTGGTGAAGTGTATTTGGTGGTTTCGATTCTTAAAGGGAATCATGTATTGGTCTTGGGTTAAGTTGTGATTATTGTATAAGTCCACGAAAGCAACAATGCCCTTATCATCTTTTTCAACCACTGCAAATCCAGTATATTCTGGAATAGTGTTTTGTGTGTTGAGTTGTTGTAATTTTGCAGATATTTGGGTCGCCAAGTCAAAGCGTAATCGCATGTAGTCGCCTTGCATAAGTGAACGTGGGTCAACAGGAGCTAATGGAAACAACAATTTATCTCCGTACATTATCAAGTCTTCTTTTTTGTTAATATTAACTGTGACTGCAGCAAGTACTAACACAACTGTTGCCACGACCACCCATTGGCTTGTTGTTGGTTGAGAAAATTTAAAAGAGGTTTCTTTAGAACTTTTCTTGGGCGAATAAAGGTGATTTAACAACGCATAAGTGGCGAACATGGCGACACCAACAGCCATTAGTAACACAGATTTTACCAATAAAGTCACCTGCAGGTTATAATAATACCAAGAGATAAAACCCAAGGCAGAAAAAATACCTATTGCTATCAAGACTTTACGGTTGCGGATAAATCCCAATAGCATAAGCAGCAACCCTGTACTCATGCCAATAATGTAAAAGCTCATGGCAACAACAACGCAGCAAAACACCAATGCTAATACTGTTTCTTTTGACTTTAATGGCACCTTAAACTCTTTAAAAGTTACCCAAACGAGGTTAATAAACACCAAAGATACCAGCAAACTGCTGATTAAGGTGGCATGAGTCAGCAGCCAACTTTCGTCTTCAATGTATTTATAACTAAACATGTAACGTTGACTCAGTAAAAAAACTTGGCTATATACCAAAGAAATAGAAATTCCATAACCAATTGGCTCCCAAAGTTGCTGATATTTCCCCCATTTTGTATCTTTGAGCCAGATTAAGCTTAAAGCCACAGCACTCACTGAAGAACCTATTCCTGCCAATCCCAATTCGTGCAAGCCAGTGATAAATGCGATTAAGGCAAAGCCAGCAGTTAATAATCTATGCAGGTAATTCGGCAATAAAAAAACCAAAAGCATTTGATACAAGGCTAATACAAACAACCCTGAACTGCGTATATGAAATATACTTCCTAACACGGAAAAGGCAAACATAATCTGCCCTGCTAAACTTATCGCCAGTGCCAATTGATTTAGAAAGTCATTGTTCTTACTTTTAAAAATTAAATACGCAGCTATCGAACATAAAACACCTACTACCATTAACGCCAATCGAGAGTCTTTGTTAAATAATTCCGAAAACATGAGGGCAAAGAAGCCTAACATCAAAAACCCTGCAAACCAACCCGCTACCCCTTGCAATAAACGCAAGAACCAAGGTTTTTCAAGTGCTAAAGTTTCAGAAAAATCACCGTCAACAAGGTTGGCTTGGCTCAATTGTTGCCATAATTTTTTAATTTCTTTCATGACAGCTCTCCTTGCGATTGCTTGAGCAATTGCATAAGCCACTTACTGACAAATGCCGTCATGGCAATTAATGCAATACTGAAAAATAATAAGGTAGCGGCATTGAAGGCATCGGCAAATAAACGCGTGAGGGCAAACATGATGAAAGCTATTGCCGATAAAGACCAAGCCGATAAAACTAAAACATCAAGCGTTTTTACTTTGAATAAAAAATAATTCAATGCCATCCACAGCAGATATAGGCAAATAAACGCAAAGCTAAGTTTGCTATCAAACATAGCAGAAAAGCCAACCCAAGTAAAAGCAAAGAAAGCACTCAATATCGCAACGTAAAATGACAAGCTTTTGGGTGTTTTGAGAGCAAAATAAAACAACAGGGCTGCCAGCGAATTGATAAGGGCAAAAACCACTGAAGTGCCGTTAAAAGAAAACAAAAAACCAGAAAACCAACGATAAATATCGATGTATAAATACACAGTTAAATTAATTAATGCCAACCACAA
>JALSIL010000307.1 GCA_026990095.1 Lysobacterales bacterium | reverse complement strand
GGTTAATAAGGATTAATCCGAACTTTCTTTTTGCTTGGTTTTTGTGGTTTTTTTATTTTTAAAGTCGGTTTCGTACCAACCCGTGCCTTTGAGGCGAAAAGCACTGGAGGATATGACTCTTTTTAGAGATTCTTTATCGCATTTTGGACAGGTACTTAATGGTGCATCACTCATTTTTTGTAATTTATCTAAATGTTCGCCACACGCTTGGCATTGGTATTCGTATATTGGCATAAATATTCCCCCCTAAAAAAATAGCGACCAGTTAATTTAACTGGTCGCTATTATGCGGTTTTATATCATTAATTCAACTTTTTAAAAGTGATTTGTCCATTTTCATAAGTTGCTTTAATGGTATCGCCATTGGCAAACTTCCCTGACAATAGGGCTTTTGATAACGGGTTTTCAAGAGTATCCTGAATCGCTCGTTTCAAAGGTCTGGCTCCATAAACAGGGTCATAACCCACTTTGCCTATATAATCCAAAGCACTTTCATCCACTTGCAAAATTATTTCTCTTGGGATTAAACGTTTTGCCAATGATTTAATCTGCAAGGCAGCAATTTTATGGATGTCTTCCTTAGTTAATGGGTGGAAGACCACAATATCATCAACGCGATTAATAAACTCAGGTCTAAAGTGTCTACCAACAATCTCCATGACTGCAGATTTCATGTCATTATAGTCACCACCAGATTTTTCCTGGATAATATCAGAACCAAGGTTTGAGGTCATGATAATAACGGTGTTTTTAAAATCTACCGTGCGTCCTTGTCCATCGGTTAAACGCCCATCATCCAAGACCTGCAACAAAATATTAAACACATCGTGGTGAGCCTTTTCGACTTCATCCAAAAGAATCACTGAATAAGGCTTGCGTCTAACAGCTTCAGTCAAATAACCGCCTTGTTCGTAGCCAACATAACCTGGTGGTGCACCAATTAAGCGTGCAACCGAGTGTTTTTCCATAAATTCGGACATATCAATTCGCACCATGGCATCGGTGGAGTCAAACATAAAATCAGCCAACGATTTACACAATTCAGTCTTACCAACTCCTGTTGGTCCGAGGAATAAAAAGGAACCAATAGGTTTGTTGGGGTCTGATAATCCTGCACGAGAACGACGAATGGCATCAGAAACGGCAACAACCGCCTCTTCTTGTCCGATTAAACGTTTATGAATTTCGGCTTCCATGTGCAAGAGCTTGTCTTTTTCTCCTTGCATCATTTTATTGACAGGAATCCCTGTCCACTTGGCTACCACTTCGGCAATTTCGGCTTCGGTGACCTTAAAGCGCAAGAGTTTAAAATCTTGTTCTTCAGCTTTTGATACCTCTTCAATTTTACGTTCTAATTCTGGAATAATACCGTATTGAATTTCTGAAATTTTAGCATAATCATTGGTGCGCATTGCTGTTTCAAGATTGGCTTTGGCTACTTCAAGTTCTTCTTTTAAATGGGTTGTGCCTTGAACCGCTGCTTTTTCCGCCTTCCATATTTCCATAAGGTCAGAAAACTTACGCTCCATTTCTTCGATTCTATCGGTAAGCTCTTGCAAGCGTTTTTTCGATGCATCGTCTTTTTCTTTTTTCAAGGATTCACGTTCAATCTTTAATTGAATCATTTTGCGTTCCAAATGATCGAGTTTTTCAGGTTTGGAATCAATTTCCATGCGAATACGCGAAGCCGCTTCATCCATTAAATCAATGGCTTTATCGGGTAAATTTCTATCGGTAATATAACGGTGCGATAACATGGCTGCTGCCACAATTGCAGGGTCAGTAATTTCCACTCCATGATGCACTTCGTAGCGTTCATTCAAGCCACGTAAGATGGCAATGGTGTCTTCCACTGAGGGTTCATCGACGATAATTTTTTGAAACCGTCTGTCAATGGCCTTATCTTTTTCTACGTATTCACGGTATTCGTCTAATGTGGTTGCACCGATGCAATGCAATTCACCACGCGCTAAAGCGGGCTTAAGCATATTGCCTGCATCCATAGAACCTTCAGCTTTTCCTGCGCCAATAAGCGTGTGCATTTCATCAATAAACAATAACACATTACCTTCTTGTTTGGATAGGTCTTTTAATAAAGCTTTCAAACGTTCTTCAAATTCACCACGGAATTTTGCACCCGCAATGAGTGAGCCTAAATCCAGTGATAAAACCCGCTTATTTTTCATGCTTTCGGGCACTTCGTTATTGACAATTCGTTGAGCCAAACCTTCGACAATAGCAGTTTTTCCCACGCCTGGTTCACCTATTAATACAGGGTTGTTTTTAGTTCGGCGTGATAAAATTTGAATCATGCGACGAATTTCTTGATCGCGTCCTATGACAGGATCAAGTTTGGTGTTTTCCGCTTTTGCCGTTAAATCTACGGTGTATTTTTCTAAAGCGCCTCGGTTTTCTTCTGCATTTTGTTCGTTCACGTTTTCACCTCCTCTTATTTCATCTATGGCACGGGCAATACTGCCTTGGTTAGCACCACATTCTTCCAAAGCACGAGCAGTTCTATCTTTGACTTGTAATACAGCCAATATAAACAATTCGCTGGAAATG
>JALSIL010000306.1 GCA_026990095.1 Lysobacterales bacterium | reverse complement strand
CTAAAGTGTCTATCTGCTTGTTCTCTAATCCCGCATTGACAAAATTTGAAATTTTGTGCCAACCCCTGATTTCTGCGAATTATAGTGGAAACAACATGAACATGATATGAATATCACAAAAAACAATCGAATAAATAGAGTTTTAAAGTATTTCACTCAAGAGTTTTGGCAAATTCAGCCACTTTTTGGGTCAATGGAATCCATTGTTTATTGTGTTCTTGAATATCAATGGTTGTTAATTCGCCATTTTCTACGATAACTTTGCCATCAACAATAGTATGGGTGACATTCTGCGGGTAGGCGGAAAAGGCGATGGTTGCGAATGGATCATAGTTAGGTTGTGTGTTTGCTGCGTCAGTGTCTACGATTATAATATCGGCTTTTTTACCCACTTCTAGTGAGCCAATTGTATCCTCCATATCTAAAGCGCGTGCTCCGCCCATGGTTGCCATATCGACCAGTTCATAGGGTGTGAAACGGGTGCCATCTTTGCTTGCGGTGCGTGCTGCGGAGGCTGCATAACTCATGACATTAAAGATATCCATTTGGTTGGAACTCATCGGCCCATCTGTGCCTAAACCGATGTCTAATTTCATCTTGTACATTTCCCACGCAGGCGAGATGCCTGTGGCTGCCCGTAAATTGGCTTTGGGGTTGTGAGAAATGCCAACGCCATATTTTTTGAGAATTTTCATGTCATTTTTATCTAAATAGATGACGTGAGCGGCCAATAATTTATCGGATAAAAAGCCCATGTCTTCGAGGTACTGGATAATGGATTTATCTTTTGCAATCGGATTGATGCGTTCGCTGATTAATTGCTTTTCGCCAGCGGATTCTGCGATGTGAACCAGCATCGGTACGTTTTCTTTTTCTGCTAAAGCTTTTGATTTCAATAACCAATCAGGCGTGACTGTATAAGTGGCATGTGGTGCGATAGCTGGCGTGATAAGTGGATGATTTTTCCACTCGGCAATGTATTTTTTGGCGTAGTCAAAGCCACCATAAGGCTTTGGTGCATCAACTACCGGAAATTGCATTACAGTTTCACCCAAAACACCACGAATTCCAACTTGAGCAACAGATTTTGCCACTTCGTCTTCATGGTAATACATATCAGCAACCATGGTCACTCCCGATAATGCTAATTCCATTGCTGCTTGACGCGAGGCGATTCGAATGAGGTTTCTTGATAACATTTTTTTTTCTAAGGGAAAGAAAAATTTGAATAGCCTGTCCTTTTCGCCGTTTTCTCCAAGCCCCCTAAAGGCAATCATGGGAATGTGGTTGTGCAAATTAATCATTCCTGGCATAGCAATATCGCCATCGGCATCAATGGTTTTTTTTGGTTTGTAGCTTGAGGTAAGGGTGTTATTACCAATGGCTATAATTTTATTTCCTTTAATGACAATAGTACCATTCTCATAGACTTTCTTGTCTTTGTTCATGGTTAAGATTTGGGCGTTGACAATCATTAAATCTACATGTTTTGCTGTTGTTTTAACTTGTGACAGGCAAGTTGTTGTGAACAATAGGAAACTAATAATTATGCATGTGTTGATTTTCATTTTTCTCTCGAATTTATATTTTTTGGTTTGTGTTTTCTTGCTGGGTTAAACAGCACAGCACAATTATAAACTATTTTTCCTGTGACAAGATGAATAATAAAACTTGCACCCAATTAAGCAAAAAGAGATAATAAAAAAAACATACAAAATCTAGCAATTACTCATGAAAAATATAGATGCCAATGGCCACGTACGTGGTGAGTCGCTTTTTATTGACGATATTTTAACCCAACAACATTGTTTGCACGCAGCCGTATTGGCTGCCGATGTGGCACATGCCAAGGATGTGGTTATTGATATTCAACAGGCTGAAAAATTTCCTGGTGTTGAGAAGGTTTTATTGGCAAAAGACATCACGGGTGAAAACCAAGTTGGGGGTATTTTATTGGATGAGCCTTTGTTGTGTGAAGGTGAAATCCATTTTCAAGGTATGCCGTTGGCAGTTATCGTTGCCAAAAGTGATTTTATTGCCAAACAAGCCCGTCAATTAATCGAAGTGAGTTATACCGAATTGCCCATAATCACCACAGCCAAAGAAGCCTTTGAAAAGGGTGAGTTTATCAATGATGCGCGTTCGTTTAACTTAGGTGATGTGGATGAGGCTTTTGATGATTGTCAATACGTGTTTGAAGATGAGACCTTTTCCAACGGACAGGAGCATTTGTATTTAGAAACCCAAGGTGCTTATGCTGAAAAACAAGAAAATGGTTGCATCAAACTCATGTCATCAACCCAAGGACCAACGGTAGTGCAACGTATTGCCGCGCGTATTTTGGGTGTGGCTATGCACAAAATTGGAGTGGATGTTACACGTCTTGGTGGTGGATTTGGTGGCAAAGAAGACCAAGCAACGCCGTGGGCATGCATGGCAGCTTTGGCAACACATATTTTAAATAAACCGGTCAAGCTCATTTTGGACAGGCACGATGATTTGAAGATGACAGGTAAGCGTCATCCTTATGAAAGCACTTTTAAAATTGGTTTGGATAAAGATTAC
>JALSIL010000305.1 GCA_026990095.1 Lysobacterales bacterium | reverse complement strand
ATTAAGGCGGTTGAGTTTATTGCCCAATATGGTGAAAACTTTTTGCCGTGGTATGATTTCTGTTTAAAAGAAGCCTGTTGGAAACACATAAAAGAAACCAATGATTGTCCTGAGTTGAGCCTCGATGAAGCTTTTGTAGACGATGATAGTCCCAACTCCAATCCTGTTCCAGTGGGATTGCGAAAAGGTTTGTATGCTCAGTTTTTAAGCGAAGCAAAACAATGGGCAGATAAGGGCAAGGATTTACCTAACCGAAAAACAAACTACTTCGATGAAGTATGCCACCTCAATCAATTTTTGGTATAAATAATGGTTAAACACCAACATAACCCCATAATTGGAGCGGCATGGATGATTTTGGCAGGGCTGTGCTTTGCCTTAAATAATTCTGCAGTATACTACATGAATGAAACGCTAGGCTTGCATCGAACAGTCATTGGTTTCTTCCAATATTTTATTGCCTTTATCGTTATGTTACCCTGGATAATTAAATCAGGTCTGACAGCGGCATTAAAAACGGAACGTTTGATGTTGCATGTCATTCGTGTCTTTATGTCAGTTATTGGCATTCAACTATGGCTTTGGGCATTAGCTTGGCCTGTTCCCATTTCTCAAGCCATTGGGTTATTAATGACTTCTCCAATATTTGTTACCATCGGTTCAGCCCTTTTTTTAAAGGAAAAAGTAGGCGTTTCACGCTGGGTTGCTACTGTGGTTGCAGTTATAGGATCATTAATTATATTAGATCCATTTAACGACAACTTTCAGTTGGCGAGCCTATTGCCTGTGGCTGCTGCATTCTTCTGGGCAATTTATTCATTAATGGTTAGGCATTTATCTGATACAGAAAGTACGGGTTCAATGGTTGTTTATTTATTAATTTTGATTGCTCCTTTCAATTTCTTTATTGCATTGCCTAATTTTCAAGCTCCAACCGAAGTGACTTGGTATTTCTTGTTAGCCTCAGGTGCCATAATTGCATTGGCTCAATGGTCTCTAGCACGAGCTTATGCCAATGCGGATGCTTCCTTTATTCAGCCTTTTGATTTGGTGAAACTCCCCTTAAATATATTTATTGCATGGTTGGTTTTTGCACAAGTTCCAAACAATATGTTTTGGTTAGGAGCTTCTATGCTTATTGGTGCGACATTATTTATACTTAATAAGGAAAAACAATAATTTTTAGATGGTAATGCTAAGAACAATTGCAATCATTTTTTTTATCCAGTTATTAACTGGTTGTAGTTTTGATCTTAACAATTTGCATTCGATAAAATTCAAACAGTCTTATTGTTTAATTAATTCTGACTCTCTTAATCTGGAGACACTTGATAGTTGCGAATTTAAACCTTATGAAAATCAGCAAATAGACTTTAGTGCGACGCAAGATTTAGCAGTTTTTAAATTATCTGAATTTAAAAGTTTAGATTCAATTAATGTTCCTGTTGTTGTTGTTGATTTTAAATATTTCCAAAAAGTCAGCTATTTTTCAAAAGATGCATTAGGTGCGATAAGCACCAATGAAATAATGTACAGAAAAAAGGCAACAAAAAATAGAATTTTTAGTTCTGAGCATTTTGTTTTTAATTTTGATAGCCAAGCACAAGAGCACTACGTAGTTATAAAAAATAATTTTAAAGTGGCAGCCTTAATTAAACTGGTTGACAAGAAAGAATACATTGAGTTTGATCGAAATACCATCATTTTTTTCACCATACTCTATACCTCCATGTTTGGTTTGTTTTTAGTGAACGTTATCTTTTTTCTCTATATCAGAAATATAACTTATTTGTATTATTCACTTTTTATACTATCGGCTTTAAATACATTTTTCTGGTTTGAAGGACGTTATATTGATTTTAAACTATACACTATCAGTGGCTTTTTACAGAATATAAATCACTACAGTTATTTAGTGTCGAATGCCATTTTATATTTATTTCTATACCGTTTTCTTAAGCTGGATTTTCGCAAAAGTTTGGAAGCTAAAATCGTCTATTGGCTAATAATGCATGTCGTGATACAGAGCGTTTTATTTGTTTTTGTTGATGCAATCGGTTATCAAAAAGGAGTGGAATTGTTGATAGACTGGAATAATTTCACGGTACAAATAGCCAATATGAGTATTTTATGGATTGCATGGACTGTTTATAAAAAAGGCAACAGGCAAGCAGGATTTTTGTTAATTTCCTGGTCTTTGTTTATTACTTTAAGCTCTTTAAGGCTTTATTTTGTTCTTAATCCAGGACCCAATATGTTTTGGTTTCAACATTCCTATGAGATTGGAGTATTGGTTGATGCCTTTGTTTTAGCTGTTGGATTAGCTGATCAATCAATGGTGTATAAAAAATCCAGTGAAATTTCTCGAATGAAATACTTAAAGGCGAACCGCGCTTTACTTGGTGAAACCTTAATCAATAACTTTTTACATGAAATTAAAGACGAAATACTCAAAAAGAAAGATGTGCAAGGTTATGTTTTTGAAATTGAGAAAAAATTTGCTCAGATGATTATCAAGTACGCTCCCATGCAATGCGTTAAAAGAATCAGTGTGCAAAATAATCAATTAGAATGCACCACGATACATG
>JALSIL010000304.1 GCA_026990095.1 Lysobacterales bacterium | reverse complement strand
AAGCAATTGAAAGGCATTATTGATTCTATTTATGGAGGTCATATTCGTTCGGGTGCAATTTCAAAAGAATTAATTTCAAATAATATAATAATCCAACTTGAAAACAAGCTATTTAAACTAAATTTAACGGTTCAACAGCAACTTGAAGAAATTAGCCTCATGGCAAATGAAGTGGATTATACGGCCAAAAGGCTATTCCAAACTTATTATAAAAACATGTTTAAACCTTTTAATTCTCAGACAGATAATTTATTGCAGTCCAGCAGTTACTCGACAAAAATACCTCCTCGAAATCATCAAAAGGTTAATGAATTAATACATAAAGAATTGCGTCAATCAGAGAATAAAATTAACTTAATTCTGAAAAAATACGAATCAAATCTGCCTGAAGGAACTTTTTCAGAAATTGGAGCAAGCCAATTTCAATTTAATTCTACTTCTTAAGTTTACAATATTAGAGACCTTTGCATAACTATATGGCGAAAGAAAAAATAGAGAAAATTTGCCAGATTGAGTTAAAAATTGAAGATAATAACCAGTTATTGGCGAGATTTTTAGCGAAAAGCTGGTGAATTTAATCATTTTTTACTCGTCACTAAATTATGCAAAGGTCTCTATTATTGATTTGTATTCTCTTTTTTTGAACTTTGTCATGGTTTTTAACACAACTCTACTGATAAAATGTGAGATTCTTCACACTCTATAGCGTTTAATTATGTACAAGTATATTGCATTTTTTTTAATATTGACTTATCAATTTACGGTGTCCTCACACGCGGACACTCTTTTAATTGAAGAAATTAACAAAATCAGCAGTGTTGAAAAACCAACTCGTGGTATGACGATGACTCAGGTTGTAAACAAGTTTGGTGAGCCTCAGGTTAAAAAAAATGCTGTTGGTAAACCGCCAATTACCCAATGGGTCTATAATGACTTTATTGTCTATTTTGAAAATAGGTGGGTGATTCAAGCAGTTGCCGTAAAAAAGGATAAAGTGTTAAATTAATCCTAATTCTAATGCTTTTAACACGGCACGGGTTCGGTCACGAACACCAATTTTTGATAAAATATTGGAAACATGATTCTTAACAGTGCCTTCTGCAACAAAGAGTGAGCTTGCTATTTCTTTGTTGCTGTGGCCGCCTGCCATTAACCTTAAAATTTCTGTTTCACGTGCAGTTAGTGGATCCGGTCTTTCAAAACTCATAAAATTATTTTTCAAATCCTCCACCCCTTCGAGAATCCTCTTGGTTATTTGAGGTCTTACCAAGGTTTTTCCTGCCGCTACTTGCTTTATTCCATCAACCAAATCTTCCAAGGGCACATCTTTAAGCAGATAGCCCATCGCTCCAGACTTGACGCCTGCTAAAACCAGTTCATCATCATCAAAAGTTGTCAAAATAATTGTTGGTGGCAACTGGTTTTTTTGTTCTAACTCATGCAGCACATCCAAACCTGACATTTTGGGCATTCTCATGTCTAACAACACCACATCTGGCTTAATTTCAGGAATATTTTCAACAGCCATTCTGCCCCCATCAGCTTCGCCAACGACTTCGATTCCTTCAGCAATTTCTAATAAAGCACGAACACCTTGTCGCACTAAATTTTGATCATCAACCAAATAGACTTTTATCATAAACTAACCCACATTAAATTTTATTTTTACACCAAACCCTTTCTTGTTAGAAAGTATCTCAATAGATCCATTAAACTGTTTAACTCTTTCTCTAATCCCTGTTAAGCCATTACCTTCTTCAATAGCCAACCTGTGCCCTATCCCATCATCTTTAATTTCTATAATAATTAAATCATCAATTTTATCAAATTTTAACCAAAGATTATCAGCTTGTGCATGTTTAATGCAATTAGTTATTAGTTCTTGAGTGCACCTTAACATGGTTTGAGCTAATTTTGGATCTTCAATAGTATAGTCCTTATCAACATCAAGATGAAGCTTTAATCGAGGAATGCCATCAGTTAGTTCCCTTAAGGCCTGAGCAAAATTCAAGTTACCCTTACTTCTAAAGGAACTCACAACATCTCTGACATCACTTAATAGCAACCGTGCAATACTCTGAGCTTTTTTGACTTGTCGTTTTGCTTTTCCATCAGTTATGTGTGTAGCCACTTCTAAATTTAAGCTTAATGCAGTTAAATGATGCCCAATTAAATCATGCAATTCACGTGAAATCCTTAACCGCTCATTAATGCGCGAACTTTCAGTTAGTAAAACTTGGGTTGCCCTAAGTTCTGAGTTTAATTTCCTGAGTTCTTCCTTGGCATTTTGTTGCTTAAAGCCAACGTAAGATAGCACATACGAAAAAGCAGAAATTCCTAACCAGAAAAAAATAAAAAACAAGTTGTCAAACTGATAACTCTCATTTTTTACTAATTCCGCTTGACCAGAAAACATTTGCCACGCTATCAATATATTTTGCAGAACTAAGATGATTAAGCCCTGATAAACACTCATCAACCAAGGCAATAAAATTGTGATGATAAGCGAATAAAATAATCCTGTAATGCTAAATGTAGACCAATTGATAATATAGATAACGGCAATCATTGCTAGTAGCAATATCCATTCATCAATAGTTAATTTTGAT
>JALSIL010000303.1 GCA_026990095.1 Lysobacterales bacterium | reverse complement strand
AACTTGTATTGAATACTAAAAAGAATAACCCTTTAAATTGTTTATAATTTTTATAATACCGTAGGTGAAAATAGAACTAAAATTACCGCTCAAGTTGGCGGGGTTCGGACTTTAGTCCGTCTTTTAAACAACGGGACTAAAGTCCCTGCCCCTAATGGCTACCTGATGGGCATTAGGGGCAGGTGTTCTAAGAGCTTGTCCCAGTATATTTTGCCCTGAGGGAGAACCATTAGTTGAAGTTACACAGTTATATTTACAGACTCAAAAAAAATTTTACACTCCCAATAACCCATATTCCCCATTATTAATTTTAAAAGAGACCTTTGCATAACTCGTGGAACGTGTTAAAAAGTTGCAAAAAACACCACTCTGCGTTAAAAAATTCGCAAATAGCGGGCTATTTGACTCATTTTTGCCTTGATTGGTGCTTTTTTCATTCTTTTTTCCATCATCCCAGAGTTATGCAAAGGTCTCTAAAAATAATACAACCCAAGAAAATATCAAATAAAATTTTTTTATCCCATTCTCATGTTTTGAGAATGGGATGAGCCATAATAAGTGCGCACACAAAATAAAGGACAAACAATGAAACACAATATAAATAAACAAGTCGTGTTACTTGAAGGCACTAGAAAAGTTACAAAAGACGCACAGCAGGACTTAATTAAATTAACCACATATTTGGCAAATAAATACCCACAAGCTATTTTCCGCAGTGGTAATGCATCGGGTTCTGATGAATTGTTTGCCAAAGGCATAGAGTCGGTTGATGCAAGCCGTATGCAGCAAGTATTGCCCTATCCAAATGCCAATAAAAAACGATTGCATTCAGACTCACCAGTAATGTCATTGGCAGATTTAAACTTGGAAGAATTACAACAATTGGCACAACTGGGCATAAAAGCCACACCCAGTTATCAATCATTGTTTAAGCTCTACCTAAAAGATCAAAAGAAAACACGTGTTACCATTAAAGCCATGTATTTATTACGTGATGCATTAAAAATCATCGGTTGTCCAAGATTGGCTTTTGCCTCAGCCGACATGGGATATTTCTTCACCGATACCAGCAATCCAACAGGCGGTGGCACGGGGCATACAATCCGAATGTGCGAAATAAGCAATATTCCTGTTTTGACTCAAGATGATTGGTTAAAAGAATGAAATCAAATATAGATTCCCGATATACGTTTAAAAATTTTGTAATAGGAGCTTCAAATGAATTAGCATGTGAATCAGCATTTGCATGTGCTAAAAATCCATCAAATGCACATATTCCACTATTAATTTATGGCAGCACTGGTTTAGGTAAAACTCATTTGTTACATGCCATAGGCAATGAAATTTTAGAAAATGATCCTGAGGCTATTGTGTGTTATGTCCACTCTGAACAATTTGTCAACGACTTAATAAATGCTTTGAAAACAGCAAAAATTGCTGAATTTAAAAGTCAATACCAATCTGTTACTGCTCTTTTAATTGATGATGTACAGTTCTTTGCAGGCAAAGAAAGAACCCAAGAAGAGTTTTGTCATACGTTTAACTCTTTGTTGGAGTGTAAACAAAGAGTGATAATAACCTGTGATAAATTTCCAAAAGAGGTTGATGGTTTGGAATCTCGACTAAAATCACGGTTAGGCTGGGGTTTATCTGTCTGCATTGACCCACCTGATTTTAAAACCCGTGTAGCCATTTTACAAAAAAAGTCTGTTCAACAAGGATTCAACTTGTCTGATGATGTTGCTAATATCATTGCGGAAAAAATCAAATCCAATGCAAGGGAACTAGAAGGGGCTTTAAACACCCTTTGGACAAATGCCAGTTTTATGCATGTTGAAATTTCTTTAGATTTTACCAAGAAAACCCTTAAAGAGTTGTTTAATGAGGATGAAATTATTTGTAATGAAGTAAATATAGTCTTCAGTCACGGCAAAGAAAGCGGCCCATGGGGAAGTAAAATCACCAAAATGGCAGATTACGCCAAAACAATTTGTGAATGTAAAATCCACTCACTCGATTATCAAGATTTAAACTCTCCTGATGAGAGAGTGGAAAGATTGGTGCCAAAGCGACTTTTGCTTTAAAAGCAGGCGTATGGTTTCTTCTTTTTTTACTCATTGTTCTTTCCTCATTAATTGTTGTATTATAACGAAGAAATTC
>JALSIL010000302.1 GCA_026990095.1 Lysobacterales bacterium | reverse complement strand
CGGTATACCGTAGCACACAACCTTATTGTTGAATGGTTAGAAGACCAAGATGCCTGAACTGCCCGAGGTTGAAACCACGGTAAATGGCATAAAGCCATGGCTTGAGAATAAAGTCATCAAAAAAATTAACATTTACAATGACTCTTTGCGTTGGAAAATCCCTGCAAATTTACCCGACAAATATCAAACCCAAACAATGACAAGTGTTACACGCCGAGCAAAATACATTCTCATTCACCTTGATAGTGGCACTACCTTGATAATGCATTTAGGCATGTCTGGTTCTTTAGTTGTCAACACGGAGAATGCGTCACTTGCCAAACATGACCATTTTGAAATGGTTATGGATGATAATACTTCTCTTCGCTTTAATGATCCACGTCGTTTTGGTTGCATTCTTGATAGCCAAGATTATATGAATCATAAACTCATTAAAAACCTAGGTCCTGAACCGCTAACAGATGAATTTAATGGCAAACTGCTAAAACAGAAATCCACCAACAAAACACAAGCAGTCAAAAACTTTATTATGGATGGTAAAGTTGTCGTTGGTGTTGGTAATATTTATGCCAGTGAAGCCCTGTTCATGGCAAAAATAAACCCAAAAAAACCTGCAGGAAAGGTTTCTCTCAAACGTTACAAACAACTCGCCAAAAGCATAAAACAAGTCTTGTCTAACGCCATCGCAGCAGGTGGAACCACCTTGTCAGATTTTGTTAATGCCGATGGAAAACCTGGCTATTTTGAACAAGAACTTAAAGTTTATGGTAGAGAGAATGAATCTTGTGTGGTTTGTGGGACTTCAATAAAGAAAATTGTTATTGGTCAGCGCAGTACGTTTTATTGTTCTAAATGTCAAAAAAATTAAGTATTCACTATCTTTTGTAGATGGGTAAATTAATTTCAATAACGGCACCAAGAGCATCATTATAAGCCTTAATATTGCCCCCGTGCTCTTCAACAATTTTTTTAACAATGGCTAAACCAAGTCCAGAACCTGTTGCTTTGGTGGTTTCATAAGGTTCAAATAAATGCTCTAAAATTCTTTGTTTAAAACCGTTGCCGTTATCACTAAATCGCAACACCAGTATATTATCCAATTGTTCACTGATTCGGGTCTCAATTTTAATCGTCAACTCTTGACCTTCAGCACTTTCAGATGAATTTTTAATTAAGTTCGTTAATAACTGTGAAAAACGCACTTTATCAATAAACATTGTAGGTTCAGGGTTGTATAAAACCAAATCAAAATTTATGCCAGCGTGTGAAATATAATACAAATCCACAGCTTCTTTGATTAAACGATTCAGTCCACGCGGTTCTCTTTTTAACTCAGGGGCTTTGGCATAATCCGAAAATGCATTTACTAATGTTTTTAAATTATCCACTTGAGAGACGATGGTTTGAGTGGCTCTATCAAGAACATCTTTGTCTTCTTCGGGTAGTTTTTTCAAAAAACGCAGACGCAACCGTTCGGCAGATAATTGAATCGGTGTTAAGGGGTTTTTTACCTCATGTGCCAAACGCCGAGCCACTTCCGACCAAGCGGCATCCCGTTGGGCTTGATTAATAATGGTCTGGTCATCAAAAACAACAACAATACCACCCTCATCCTGTTCTTGTTCAGGAATGTGGCTGCCACGCACAACCAACACTTTTCGCTCATCCTTTTGGGTAATTAAAATTTCTTGTTGCCATTCTTCGTTGTGGTCATTTAATTTAGTAATAATTAGTTCAACTAATGGTTCCAACCCTTCATTTTTAACGGTTAATTGGTGAATATTTTGGTTAACGATATCTATTGACTTGAGATTCACTATTTTCAAAGCTGCAGAGTTTGCCATAAGAATGCGTTGTTCTTTATTGACACTCAAGACACCACTGGATAAATGCGACAACACATTTTGCAGGTAAAGTTGTTGATTCAAGGCATCGGTTTGCGCTCGGTGAGCCAGTGCACTGGAAGCGGCTAATTGAGAAGACATGGAATTAAAGGATTTAACCAAAAATCCAATTTCATCATTGGAGGTAACGGGTATCGTTTTGCTGTAATCGCCTTCTGCTATTCTTTCGGTTGCCTTATAGAGTAGCCGAACAGGTGCAACCAGGTTTTTAGCTGCTGAAAAGGCCCATAATAAGGCCAACAACATGACAAGTAACAACACCAAAGCCAAAATAATGTTATAAGAGTTCTTGAGCTGTTCCCGTTGGTATTTTTGCTGATTATAACCAATGGCAGCTTCTTCAATGTTATAGGCTAACTTGCTGTATTGCTTTGGAATTGCAAAGAGGGCTTGTAAATACCTAAAATTCGATGAAACTCGCAACACGTTTTCAATTTTCACTAACACCCTGATTTGCAACAAAGACCCTTCTCTGGTTTCTATGCGGGTGAAATTAGTGCCATTACGAACATCACGAAAGGCATTTTGTGGTGGCAAGTCAGTGCTTAAATCAAGAATGTCAATGCTGGCTCTTTCGAGTATTTTTTCACTGGCAGAAATCAACGAAAGACTGGTGGCATTGGATTCATCAAGAAATTTTTCTAAGTAAATGGCTTGCCTTGGGTTGTCTATATCTGCCAATTTAGCCGCTATTTTTTTGGTTTGATCTAATGCC
>JALSIL010000301.1 GCA_026990095.1 Lysobacterales bacterium | reverse complement strand
TCGAAACAAACCACCCACAACTCATGCACAAATTTGGTGGGCACGCCATGGCAGCAGGACTTTCCATTAATCGCGAAAATTATGAAGAATTTCGTCATATTTTCAATGACTACGTCAACAAAACCCTCACCGAAGAACAACGCCAACACACCATAGAAACCGATGGCGAACTCGAATCGGTCGATATTTGTCTTGCTGTAGCCGAAGACCTGCAAAATCACGGACCATGGGGACAAAACTTCCCTGCTCCACTCTTTGATGGCTGGTTTAATATCCTCGAAAAGAAAGAAGTCGGTCAAGGTCACACCAAATTAACCCTACAAACCCAAGATTTTAGCAAAAGAATCGGTGCCATTGCCTTTAACATTCACCCAAATGACTTCAAACCCGAAGATGGCAAAAACCAAATCACCTACCGTTTAGACATCAATGAATTTCGAGGACGACGCAGTGTGCAATTAATCGTGCAAGATGTTGTTAATTGATTATCACGACTCGACCGCCCACAAAGCCCAAATCTCGTCATGGGTTTGGCTTAATAAATTCACGCAAGTCCGATTCGAGGATGGCGGTGAGTTCGGCGGTGTTGTTTTGCTGAGTTTCAACGAAGAGGAAACCGAATAAGGGGTAGGTTTTGTGGTCAATTTTGCGCAGCTCTAGGACTTTTTCGAATTGCCCTGTAATTTTTTGGTAGTCGAATGAGTGAGTTTCTTTACCTAATTTTCCTGTGGAGTTATCTAGGACGATGACGCTGTAGAGTTTATCTTGTTTATCTTTTAATAATTCGTTCCAATTTGGTTTTTGTTGCTGGTAGTAATAGAGATATTGGTTAAAGCCGTAAGCAAAATAGGACATGTCTGCCGTTGTGCACCATCCGCCAAATCGCATGGGGTTGACTTCGATGGGCAGCAGTTCGCCATTGGCTTCACGTCGCAATTCTATATGCATGGGAAAAGTTCTTACTTGAGATAAATCGGCTATTTTTTGCACAAAAGCAGTGAATTGTTCTAAATTTTCCTCAATTATGGTCTTTGATGTGGTGTAAACCCGATCGCTGACATCATCTTCGGAGGCAAAAGTGTGTTTGAGAATGCTTAATACCACCGCTTCGCCTTGAGCATTGACGTAAGCATCGACGGCATATTCTTCACCATTGATGCATTGCTCGATTATTAAATCATCAAGTCCCATCACCGATGGCGGGTACAGGTTTTTGACTTGCTGCATTTCGTCGTGGATTTTGTCTACTGTTTGTTGCCATTGGGATTTTTTATTAACTTTGTATACACCCATACTAAAAAAGCCAATGCTGGGTTTAATAATAAAAGGATAGGGCAAGGCTTCAATATCCAGCGTGATTAAGTCTTTTATGTTTACTTTTTTGAAGAATAAATCAGGATACATTTTTTGGGTTAATTGCCTGAACTTGTATTTATCTTTAAAATGATTAATCTTCTCTGGCAAATCGGTAAAATCCAAATATTGAGCAATCCAATCGATGGCATTTTCTGAATTGCTGTAAATCGGTGTTTGTTGTTCTTTGATGTAAGCAACCGCTTGCTGGCTTGTCATGGCGTTTAATTCATCCACAAGAGGATTTTCAAGCACGGGCAAGGCATTATTCTTTATTGTTTGTTTTAAAAAGGGTGAGACATAGGGCTTATCAAGTAAAAACATAATGATTTTAATGAGTAAAATAATAACCGCAATGGTATCAGTTTAATGTATAATTTATCAACACATTATTGCTTGAGGTTGCTTATGTTTAAAATTAAAAATTATATGTTATTAACACTTATTGTTCTTTCCTTGGTTTTCTCCATTGCTAATGCTAAAAACAAATGGTGGAAAAAGATTCTTGATGAGGATAAAAAAACACCCACAGAGTTAAGCACAGATGATATTGGCGGAGCTTTTAAACAAGCTTTGAGCATCGGTGCAGAAAATGTTGTTTCGCAGTTAGGCACTAATGATGGTTTTAATGCCGATGAAAACATTCACATTCCCTTACCTCAAAATTTAGAAAAGGTTCGCAAAATTCTAAAAAAGGTTGGTATGTCGGGCATGGTTGATGATTTAGAGGTTAAACTCAATCGTGCAGCTGAAGCTGCCACACCCGTGGCTAAAGATTTATTTGTGCAATCCATTAAGGACATGACTTTTGAGGATGTGAAAAAAATCTACCAAGGGCCTGATGATTCTGCTACGCAATATTTTAAGGAGAAGATGTCCGCTTCTCTTACCGAAAAAATGAATCCAATTGTTGAAGAATCTCTTGCTGATGTTGGCGCAGTGCAATCCTTGAACAAGGTCATGGATAAATACGATAATATTCCATTCGTGTCATCAGTTAAGCCTGATTTAACTGGTTATGTGGTGGAAAAAGGCATGGATGGTATTTTTTATTACCTAGCAAAACAAGAAGCAGAGATACGAAAAAACCCATTAAAACAAACCACAGCTTTGTTAAAAAAGGTTTTTGGGAAATAATGCAACTCACTACTGTCCCGTTAACAAAAAAGAAAGTAAAATAATGACCTGATTCTGGGTTCAATTTGCTACAATATAGTTACTACAACTCATTGAATTAATTGGAGAATCAGGTCATGGCACATTGTAA
>JALSIL010000300.1 GCA_026990095.1 Lysobacterales bacterium | reverse complement strand
TATCTAATGTTTTTTGTTTCTCATTCGATTCTGATATCTCGCGCAGCAAGTCCTTATCTTCACCCTTTTTAAGCTCAAGTACTCGCGCAGCATCTATCAGTTTTTTAACCAAAAAATCTATGCGCTTAGGATCATCAAGGGGCAAAGGTGTATCAAGGCGCAAAATCCCTGTATCTCCCAAAAACAGCAATATAACCCAGACTTTTTCCTCCGCCATTAAATCGAGAATTTTGTCTAGGCGCTCATCATTAAGATATTTCTTCATATAGTTAGTATCGCGCGTCCTAACAACGTAGGAATCATCCCATTTTTTTGTCTTAGGCTTAAACTCTTGATGAAGTTCAATGGCTTCAACAACGGGAACCATCCCGCCACTAGCCACCGCGCCATAAACATCTAACTTCGAATGCAAATTAATCTCTATCGCGCTCAATCGCCTTTTAGACCTAGCGTCAAGCTCTGAATGTTCGCTAGTGAAAATGGATATTTTATACCCATCAATAGCGCCATTCATGGTTATGCCTTGGTAAAACCCTTCAGAAGAATAGCGCAGCTTTCTCTTGTTTGCATAGAATTTCCACGCGCGTTTTTGTTTAAGCAATATATAAATTGTCCAAACCCAAAAAACTAAAAGAAATACTGATATTAAAAACCATATAATAAAAGATAACGACAAAAGAATCCCCTTAAGCTCATTGTAAATCCATATATACTTTTATATATATTACGGATATTTTCCATTCATAAAAGGGTAAATATATTTTAGTTATAACTCACAATATCTTTTGCCGTTGCCGCAGGTAAATAATGTGCAAAATCGCTGTCTTCAATAATATAAATATAGCGTGATAGCTTCTCTGACTGAGTATCCACAATATCCATTTTTTCTTCCAGCCTATATATGGCATCACCAAAAAGCTCGCTTTGCCTGTGGATTATCTCAAACCCTCGATGCAATCGCGCAAACCCAGCCCCAAGCACAATAGCAGTGCCCGCCGCGGCAACCGCCGAAAAAACAGCCATCATAACAGATATGGCTATCACAACTTCCACTTCTATCGACATATTAACAAACCTTTCTTGATATAAAACATTGGATTAACTAGGCTAATTAGAGTATTTTGAATAGTGTCTACAATTACTATGGTAAGTGCATTTTATGTATTTTGTCCATAACTATCGTTTTGAAATTATCTAAAGTTTTAAAGATATTATAAATAATATATGGTTATAATTAACCGTATAGGAAAAAATTTAGGGACGCATAAATATGAGTGAAGCCTTCTTCAAAGCATTAAAATGGTACATAGTAGCCATTAGCGCAATAATAGGCACATCCGCATTCATTATAGCCGATAAAAGCGGCTCTGTCGCACCCGTAATGATCGGAGTTTTAAGCTATGGCGTAGTCTATGCTGTATCGCATTTTTGGAAAGAATTTCGCGGAAAACTGCTGCTAAGCAGTATATTGATATTCCTTATATTGTCCTTTGCATCACCATATGTACCTTACTTGATGTATGTTCTTTTTGCATATAACCCCGCATCTTTTGACCCCTATTATACATGGGGATTAACCATGGCGGCGCTTGGTATTCCTGCCATGACTTTGGTGTTTTATAAATTGGATTAATTACTCATTGTGAGTGAAAAGTGAGTAAAAAGCCCGCAAAACTAGCTCTCACTATGACTTATATGCTATAATGAGATATGACACATGAAAAATCCATAACACGGTTTTTCACTCCGACATATAAAAGTAAAGGTCAAAAACACTTATTTAACTTACTTTTATGCTTTAGCATAATCACATTATCGGGGTGTGCGACCACTGAATATACAAGCCCGATAGCGCCCTCGCCGCCATCGATAAGCATGTCTCAAAAATTAGTTAAAAATGAAAACATTCTAATTAAAACCCCAATAAATACCTCCCTGACACTAAAAAGCAAATGCAATATCAAGGACAGGTTTGATAGAAAATCTGTTTTGGCATATGAGTGGGGGCGAAGCAAATTATCCCTTGATTTAGATGGGATAAACCTAAAAAACTCTAGCACTAAGGCGATATTAATCCAATATAAATTACGAATTCAGCCAGAAAAAACGGAAAAGCAAAGATGCCGTTTCCCTTCAAATTGGCAGGGTTTGATCGGATCGAGCTATAATGAGCTTTTCATCAGAAAAGATCAAAAAATATGGGACGAAATAACTAACATGGTCAAAATATAGCTTCACAAAAATTAATAAACCTATTGATATTCTTCTGTGGATAACATAGAATCGTGGTTGATACTTGCTTTCATAGCAATTTACTCGCTTCTCTGCGTAAAAAATCAAATTTTAATAAGGCATATGTCATGAAGAAAACTATATTACGTTTAGCAGTCTTATCAGCTCCTCTATTGTCATTGACCGCGTGCGGCGAAGGTTGGGAAGCTCAAAAAACAGACACAGCATTTCCATACGGAAACCAAAGAACGGCAGGCTCAGGCGTTGCTTATGTTCGCGCCAAGATGCTCCCTGAAAAAGAATTGAAAATCGAGACCGCGATAGAAGATATAGTGGAAGTGCCTAAACCTACCCTTGACGCTGAGGAAATATTTACTGAGCAGCAAATAAAGGGTTCGCCTCCC
>JALSIL010000299.1 GCA_026990095.1 Lysobacterales bacterium | reverse complement strand
TCCTTCTGGAAAGGATTTTCACGCTAGCCCACGCATGTGGGTGAGTATCATGGATGATACGAATAAATAGCGAGCTATTTGACTCATTTTTTGCCTTGATTAGTGCTTTTTTCATTCTTTTTTCCATCATCCCAGAGTTATGCAAAGGTCTCTATAAATAATTATCAAATTATACCGTGGTGTTGGTTTATTATGAACATTGTATGTGATAAATATTTATAACTACATCATAAATGTTAATAATACTAATAGCAACAGTGGAACAATAATGAAAAAAAGCAACTCAATAAGAGTCGGTTTCACCTCTTTTGTGCTTTCACTTTTTGTCTTGACCATTTTAGGTACAACGGCTTTAACTTTTAGTTGTTCAATTTGTACTGTTGCCTCATTATCAATTAATAGTTTTGAAATCTCTATCGCATTGCCCGTTTGTGAATCAAACTTTCTGATAACATTAGCCTCAATAGCTTCATTCTCATTAGTGTTGTCATCAAAACTTTTAATACTTAGCAATGTTATATTGTCTTTACCGCCTAGTTGTACAGCAGAATTGACTGCATGACGGGTAAACTCTTCTAACTCACTTGATTTTTGCAAACCCTCTATCATCGCTTTTTCTTTGTAGATTTCATACAACCCATCGGTTGCAAGCAATAAAATTTGATTTTTTTCCAAACTGCCCTTGTTGGTTGAAACATCCAGTATGTCTTTATCAACTCCTAAGGCTTGAGAGATAATATTTTTATCAGGGTGAGTACTCATGTCTTCAAATTTAATGTGACCATTTTCAAGTAACAATTCCACATAAGAATGGTCTCTTGTAATTTGTTTTAACTCACCATCCCACAAATATACACGTGAGTCCCCAACCCAAGCCACTTCGTAGTCATTGCCATTAAACAAAACGGCAACAACGGTGGATGCCATGCCTTTTTTTTGGGGATTTTCGTTTAATTCTTGCTGTATTTTTTTGTGTGCTAGTTGAATGGAATCAACCAATGATATGCCATTTTTTATTTGTTTTTGTATTTCCTGACAGGTTATTTTACTGGCAACTTCGCCCCTGTCCAGTCCGCCCACGCCATCTGCCACAATAAACAAACCGAGTTCGGCATCAATTAAGAAGCGGTCTTCATTGTTTTTCCTTTGTCCAATATGGGTTTTTGCATAATGATACATTATCTTCACCTATGGCAATTTATTTAAAAAAAGTTTTGCTAGTGTTTGAAATTGAGATGGATAATATTTATCCTCTTTATCAATGGCTTTAAATAGTTTATCAAGCATAGCTTCGTATTTATTAAAGTCATTTAAATCCAGTGAGAGTGTTTCAACGGCATAAAACAATTGTTCTGCACTCGAATAATCTCGAAAATAACCTTTACTGGCATCTAATAACAGTTTTTTTCTAAAATTCAACTTCTGTTGTTTGCTGTATTTTTTCTTTACAAAACTCGATGAAAGTTTTTGTAATTCTTGTTGGAGAGCTTGTGCTGTATTAAGCAATGATTGCTTATTATTAACACTCGAGCGATGAAAATCTTTTAAAAGGGTTTTAAGTTTTGATGCACTCTTGGTGGATAATGAATCCACAACAGAAATCAAAATAACTAAAGAGGAGTCATCCAGTCTGACCGTTCCTGCGGGAACATTGTTGCTGTTTTTTTCAACAGGCCAGCGACTAACCGCCATCGAACGGTGGCAGGAATGGCATTCGTAAAAAGATAATTCAGGAAAAAAACCATGAGCTTTAAATTGTTTTGATTTAAGTAATACCAATTGTTCATTCGCTTTAAAAACCAATCCCGTTAGCCACATATTAACACTGCGAATAGAACCTTTACGCTTTTCATAATCTGCATCGACTTTGTAATGTGCGGGTTGATTTTGGGTAAAGGATTCCAGTTCAAAACTTAAACGAGGGTGACCTGCAGCCATAATTCGGTGAGTGGCAAATTTATTGGCTGTGCCTAAGTGACAAGACAAGCATAATTTGGCTCTGTCCTTGGGCTTTTCAGATGGATACAAACCCAATGCGATATTTTTTTTATGTGTTGCTCCAGGTTCTTTGTGATCTGACAGCCACTTTTCTGCACCGCCATGGCAGGCTTCACAAGCCACACCATCACTGATTTGAAATTTCTTACCTCGTTTTTCCACAGGGATATTATCGGCATGGCAATCCAAACATATTTTGGCGGTGTGGGCACTTTTTAAACCCAGTTTTGCAGCTATTTTTTTGGATGTGGGCTTCAAAAGGGTTTTATAGGCTCCAGAATGATCATCGTATTGCAACCATGTGCGGTACTCGTTCATCATCACATTTTCTTTTTTATCTTCAACACTCTTACCATGACAGACACCACTTGAACAGGTTGCCACACCCATGTGCTTTTGCGAAGTAAATTGCGGCAAAGTACCAGCATTTACATTGAATACCAACACTAAGCTTATGATTAAAAAAGAATTTATTTTCATTGTTTTTCTACAAACCATGGCTTGCCTTCTTCATCTAAGTACATTCGACGCATTTCTTCTAGATTTAGCGGTCTAGAACCTCGTCTTCCAAATACTGCCACCTGACCACCTGTTTCATCCACACCTCGATCTCTTTCTAAACCACGAGACAAGGAATAAG
>JALSIL010000298.1 GCA_026990095.1 Lysobacterales bacterium | reverse complement strand
AACTCAAACAGACCAACCCTGAATTACAAATAATTTCAGCCAATACCACTCAAGAAAAAAGAAACTTTATTCAAAAAGTCGCCAATGATAATGATTTAAAAATCGACATGTTTGATGATGCTACACAAGTCTTAAAAGCCGCAAACCTTGCCCTGTTGGCATCTGGAACAGTGGCACTTGAAGCCATGTTATGCAAAACGCCTATGGTCGTGGGTTATAAAATTTCTCCAATTACGTATGGCATTGTCAAAACATTCAATATGATGTTATTGCCCTATTACTCACTACCCAATGTCATCAAAGGAGATTTTATGGTGGCTGAAGTCTTACAAAAAGACATGACAGTAACTAATTTAACCCAAGAAATGACTTTATTGTTTGATGAAGAAAAGCAAAATCAATTAATTAAAGAATTTACTCAATTGCACAAAAGTTTGTTAAACCCTAACAATAATGCAGCCACAGTTGTGATGGAATTTTTAAATGAGTAATTATACAGCTGGTGTTGATGAAGCAGGTCGTGGGCCTTTAGCTGGACCTGTCACAGTAGCAGCTGTTATACTGAAAAAACCAATAGCAGGTTTGAATGATTCCAAAAAACTCAGTGAGAAAAAACGATTTTCCCTAGAGCCATTAATATTAAAAAATGCCGTGGCTTATGCCATTGTGCATGTTTCGGTTGCAACAATCGAAGAAATTAATATATTGCAAGCTAGTTTACTTGGAATGCAACAAGCGGTAGCGGCTTTGGATATTATACCCGATGAAGTTTTAGTTGATGGCAACAAATGCCCCAAATTTTCACAGCCTGCACAAGCAATCATCGGCGGAGATGGTAAAATTGCCGAAATATCAGCCGCTTCAATTTTAGCAAAAAATGCCCGCGATAGACTCATGATAGAGATGGCAAAAGAGTTTCCGCAGTACGGATTTGAAAAGCACAAAGGCTACGGCACAAAGCACCACTTGCAACAACTCAAGCTCCATGGACCATGCAAACACCACAGAAAAAGCTATGTCCCAATTCAAAAATTATTACAGATGGAGTTGTTTAAGATTATCTCATAACATCTTTAATATCAAGAATCTCTCGCATAATTCCTGTTGCATAAGCTCCGGGTAATAGTTTGAAATTAAGTTTTAGTGTGTTATCTGCTTGCCAACAAAAATCAAAATTCATTGGGTATACGCGCATGGCTCGACGGTCTTGTTTGAGCCTGAATTTTTCAAAGCCTTTTTGATAGACTGGAAAGATTTTTGCAATTGAATTTTCTAATTGTGCGCATTGCCCTTGGCTTTGCACGGCATCATCGCCCCACATAGCAGCGGTCAAATGAATGTCAAATTCTGTTAGGCGTTTGACTATTTCATCTGAGCTTGCATCGCATGAGGGAAACCACGAATTGGATTTGTTCAGTTGCAAAACATCGCCGTCAATGCATTTATCCCATATATTTTGTTCAATCCGTTTGGCAACGATGAGATTAAAAATGTGACTGCGAGCGGTTGAAATAAGCAAGCTTTTGAGGTTTCTGGATTTAACCTTGTAATTGCCTGCAAACCAGTCTTGGCATTTGCTAATATTGCCCATGTCATGCCCAAAACGTTGCGCACCAAAATAATTGGGTACACCGTTGGCTTTAATATTGGTTATGTTTTTTTCAATTTGTTGCTTGTCACCAGAAATGTCTCTAATAACTATTTCAAAAGCATTGGCATCTAATTGACC
The DNA here is from genome assembly GCA_026990095.1 of Lysobacterales bacterium. Classification (GTDB taxonomy): domain Bacteria; phylum Pseudomonadota; class Gammaproteobacteria; order Xanthomonadales; family Marinicellaceae; genus NORP309. The sequence goes on along the minus strand of JALSIL010000298.1, from coordinate 909 downwards.
AATTTTAATTTTTCGGCTGTGTTTGCCAGATTTAATGATTTGTATGCCGTGACCTAATGCCGATTGAATTTTGTCTGTATCCGTAATTTTAGGCAGTTGAATGCTAAACCACTGTTGAGTAATGGCATGACGGTCTTTTTGCCCAGCAAAAGCCACTTGCTTTTGCGGTACTTGACAAACATTGGCTAATTGTTTGGCAACCCAAATGCTATTGTTGCTAGTTTTTTGAATAGTCAACCATAGGTGTTCGCCTTCGCCAGATAGCTCAATGTCATTGAGCTCAGTTACTCGAAAGTCTTCAGGCTTGGTGCGAATTGTACCACTGGCAGATATGGTGTTTCGTGTTGGAAACAAGCAGTTAAAATCTAATGTCATGGAGGCTATTATCGTTATTTTTTACCTCTAATTGCAAGAAATTGTTGGGTCTTTTAAATAATTAGTGGATAAATAAATCTTCAAGCCTGTTAAATAGAGTTGAAACGCATCAAAAAATATGCTGAATATACTGGGACATATATGAACGCCCCCTTCAGGTCAAGTCTTATTTCATGATTTAGATAATGGTTTCGGACATATATTCGGCCTATTTGTGAGAATTTTGAACTATCTGATCTCTGGCCTTGATGAGATCCGTAAAAAGATTTCAGAAAGGGGTCATTTTAACTTAGTTCAAAGCGGACATTATCACGTTGGGCTTACACCCTTTCATTTCTAAGAATTCTGTTATTTGTTGTAAGTGTTCTTTAGGATAAATGGTTTTCATTGTCAATTTCTTGATATTTAGTTACTATAACTATACCATAATCAATGGGGTCAGAGCAGAATGCTGCTAAGTTAAGCCTGTTTAGCACGTTTTTTACCCCTGTGAGGAAGTTCTCGCATTATCGACCTTTTTTGGGTCATTAATTG
>JALSIL010000297.1 GCA_026990095.1 Lysobacterales bacterium | reverse complement strand
TTCTTTGTAATGTTTTCACGTCTACCCCAACGAGGCAGTATGCATAAAGAGGCGATCAGGACACAAAAACACATCCATCGCCAGATTCAGCGGGGAAGCAGCACAGGCGGAAGAAAGAAAAGCAGAACGCATATAGTAGGGACAGCGAAATGGCTTTGTCAACTTGTGCGCACATGTCAGATAAAGGTCTGGAAAGTCCCTCGCCGTGCATTTGCAGCGACGGAAAAGAACCATTGTTTAACTCTGTAAACTTTGCGAAGTTATGAAAAAGAAATTATTTTTCTTCGCAGCCCATTTTTTGATAGTTGCTTGTTCGCGGCCAGATAAGACTAGCCCTCTCCCTAATATTGTTGCAGATATTTCGTTATCTGAATTTCCCGCTTATGATGAAGGCTTATATGGACTTAGTAAAACTATGGAAACTGGTGAAGTTACACTAAGACACCAAAATTGTTGTGAGTGTCAAACTAGTGCATGTTCTGCAAAGAAGTGCTGCTCAGGGACAAATGGGGCGAATTGTTCCTGCACTTGTACTACAACTTGGTATGGTAGTCATTCTTGCAATTGTGGTCCTTGCACTACTATTCAAGAAGTTTCTTATGAGCTTTGGCTAACCGAGGAGCAGTTCGATGTCTATCTGGAGTTTAATAACATTTTAGTTGATGACGGCTCGTTTGAGGCTTTGCTTGCAAGAGAACAACTTATAGGTGTTTTGAATGCAATTAAACAGAACGATTTTGATGAGTTTTACAATAGGAGGGTCCTAATGGGAAGCTACCTCCGTGCTCTATCTCCTGATACAAAAGTTCTGATTAACAGTTTTTTGGATAAACATGGTTTTGAAGATGAAAGGCTTTGACAACAAGAAATGGCTTTTTGCAGTCTCACTTTTGCTTTTATACATTTCAGGTTATAGCCAAATGGTGCTTAAATTTGATTTAAATGGGACAGGAGTTAATGCTGGAAATATAAAAATAGGAGAATACGGATTGGAATCTACAAGGGTTTTTTATTCGAAGGATTTTTCAGGGAAAAGAATTCAGTGTAACTTAGAGTTACCGGATTCAACTTTTTCAAAAAACGCCATTCTTAAATGGAATATTACAGGTGACTCGAATCAAAATTACGTTTCTTTTTTTATGGCATTAAAAAACGATACTATATTGTTCATCCCTGCTGATATGAGAGTTGTTTATAGCCAAGCCCATCCGTTGTTTAAATTTACAGAACTAAGCAATAGCTTTAACGGTACTCAATCATCTAAAGAATTAATTATTGATGAGTTGATTAGGTTATATAAGCTCAATAAGTTTAATAATTATGTTGAATTTGTGTTTTTTAATGCCATAAAAAATGGGCTTATCCATAAGGAAGAACTGTCAGCGTACAAACTTCAATTTGATGAAACTTCAACTTGGGGAAGTCAAATCTTGAAACTGTTGAATGAAAAACCAGCTCTTAATATTAATATTATTGACGATTTTTGTGCGAAAAATAGATTTGCCTTAATTAAGTTTTGGGCAACTTGGTGCAAGCCATGTTTAACTGACAATGAAATCTTGAATGATTTATATTATTCAGATAGTTTAAAATTAAGTGTTTTAGGTATACAGGTTGATGATGGTAAAAAAGAAATGAGTCTATTCTATGACAATATCATTGACGAGAATGGCTATTTGACAAAAAAATATAGTGTTACCGCATTTCCAACTTATTTGTTATTTGAGAATAACAAATTGGTATTAAGAACGGGATCTTTGGCAGAGATTCTGGCATATGTTAAAAAAAAAGTGCAAAATGACAAGTGAGGCCATGTGTCTCCCTTGCGTTTGTGAAGGCCATTTGCATCAATTTTAAGCCCAATTCATGCAGTAGGAATTGAAAGATCAGGTGGTGTTTTTTCAATTTTGTCAAAAACTTTCTCCAAAAAATGCCTTCGTTTGCCTGATCCGGACAACTTTAGCATCTTATCCCTACCTATTTTTATTACGTAACTTCCTATTGCAATGCATTGGAATTTAATCGTTGACAACTTATGCACATGTTTTTATTCAAAGGCATATTGCTTGAATATGATCATGATGTTATAAGCCAACATAATAAATCTAAAAGCGGCTTCCATCGCAGCAAAGCTATGTAATGCAAAGCCCTCTTCTATTGAATAAACGTACTCAAGTTTCGGTACGTCAAAAGCAATTGATTCAAGTTAAAGATTTTTAGTATTTCGTTGTCTTTTAGAACTACTGAGCCTATCTTGTTTTTTACATCTAAATCGAAAATCTCGGATATTTGGCCAACCACACCTTTGAGCCGGCACAAACCCAAAAAACTTCTCAAAAAGGTGTTCTGTTTATCAAAAGAAGCAAAGTAACCAGAGGTGATTTGTAGATTATTCGTATACTACATCGGGATTTGTTTTGGTTATTATTTAGATACAATCTGATGATTTTCAGTTATTTATAGTACAAATAACTTCCGCTTTTTACCCTTTTTTAACCCCCGAAACTTGAGATCAAGTAGGCTTTGTTGCATAAATCGAGCACACATAGCTATTGCTAATAATCCTTTAAATCAAGCCATTTTTCTTGGCTGAGCGGCAGGCATACCTTCGGCTGTCATTATGTTGAGCACTTTTATTTTGATGTC
>JALSIL010000296.1 GCA_026990095.1 Lysobacterales bacterium | reverse complement strand
GGCACTTATGTCAAATAATGCCATTAAAAATAAAGACACCACAAAGCTAAAGCAAATACGGGTTAATATTGCTAAAAGAGCCATTTTTCTTTTGGTTATTGGGCTATTATTTATCCCAATTTGGGCTGCCGATATTCTTCATTTTTATGGTGTTTATATGTTGCTAACAGTATTTGTATTATCCTATAGCCGCAAACATTTATTAAAGATTGCTTTGGCACTTATTTTTATTTATCCGTTACTAATGTTGGTTTGGAATTATGATACGGATTGGAACTTTGAAACATTTGAATATTCCAATTTTTGGACAACTGCAGGATTCATCCGTAATTTGTTCTTTAATGGATTTCATCCTGTAATTCCCTGGATTGCATTTATGCTACTGGGTTTATGGTTTGGCAAACAGGATTTGTCAAATGACAGGTTTATTAAACAATCTATAATAATGAGCAGTATTGTGTATCTAATCATACTGACTATCTCAAAAATATCCATTGTACTGCTGTCAGAAGGAAGCCAGACTATTGTTATGGAACTACAGGAAGTCTTAGGAACAAGTCCAATGCCACCTTTGCCAATTTATATGATTTCTAGCAGTTGTATTGCTATTTTTATTATTTCAATGTGTATATTAATTGCGAAAAAATTCCAAAACAATTTAATGATTATCGCATTGACCAAAACTGGACAATTGGTTTTAACTTTTTATGTGGCTCATGTAATTATTGGAATGGGAATTTTAGAAGCCATCAATCCCCAAAAAATGGGTCAATACTCAATTGGTTTTTCAATAAGCTACGCATTGGCTTTTAGTGTCGCTTGCGTAATATTTGCCATGCTTTGGACTAGCTATAAAAAAACAGGCCCTCTTGAATGGATACTGAGAAAAATAACACAATAATATCTTACTTACCCCAATCCCGATAAAACTTGACCATTACAGTGATACTGGATTGACAAGGTTTGGGTTTAGGGATTATGATGCGGTTTCTGGGAGGTGGACTAGTAAGGATCCTTTGGATTTTGGTGGAGGTAGTGAAAATTTATATCATTATGCATCTAATGATCCAATTAACTATTTGGATTTTGATGGATTAGACACAATTCGTGCAGCATTACTTCGTGCAATTGGCAAAGGAGATGTAAAAGGAATTAGAAATATAATGGAAGCTTTAAACCCAAGTTTAAAAAAAGTTGCGCAAGAAGCTATAAACACATTAAATAAAAGGGCTGGAGATCTTATTAGAGGGAGCTTGAAACGTGTAAAAAATTATCCATCTGAACTTGAAGGTAAAACTTACCAAGAAATTTTAAAATTAGCAAATCAAGGTGGAGAATTAGGTAAAAAAGCGAAAATGATGAAAAAACTTATTCGAGATAGTACTCGGTTATTAGAAAAAGTTAAAAATTGTCCTAGATGATATGATAGATTATAAATACATTAATGATTTAATAGATGCTGAAGATTTTTGTAAAGTGCTTGAAACTCTTGATTCAATTGAAAAAAAACAAAGTAATCTATGTTCAAATTTGCTTATTCTGAAAGGGCGTTGTATACAACTTTCAGATTGCAAAAGATATACATTGGATGACGCAAAAATGTCTTTCTATAAAGCTTTAAAAACTGATGAACACAATATTCAAGCTTTGATAGAATTGGGTTGGTTTTACTATACCATTGAAAATCATTCTAAAAAAGCGTTTTCATATTTTAATAAAGCTATGTTTCTTTCAAAAAAAGAAATGTTGGAAACGATAGAGGGATGTTCATATTGCATAAATGAGTATGGAACAATTAATAAAGCAATTGATTTTATAGAGATTAACAGTAGACTTGATACTTCTTCAATTAAGATTAAGATTGAAAATGAGTAATTAGTGCCTGAACGAAAATCAACTTCTTGATATATTGATTCAGATTTTAAAAAAATAACATATACATGCAAACATATACACACATACATGGACATAAATCAATAGTTATACGAGGACACCCACTGTATTTTATTTGCTAGTTATACGAGGACACCCACTGTATTTTATTTGCTCACTACAGCAGTAACCATGAGCATCAGCCGTGAAGCACAAAAAGGCGGCATCATCAACGACACCACCACGGTTTATGACTACGCTTATGATTTAGCAGGACGATTAATCGAAGAAAAAACCAATAGCGTCATCACAGGCACATGGGCTTATGACCTAAACGGCAACCGCACCCATGTCAATGGCGTGTTAATTGCCACCTATGATGACCAAGACAGGTTGCTAAGCTATGATGGAAACAGCTACACTTATACCGATAATGGTGAATTATTAGTTATACGAGGACACCCACTGTATTTTCCAAATTTTTTAAAGAAATGCCTGGAGTATTTTCCGTGATAAATGTCTTTCACGACTTAGTTTCAAAACGCTACCACGTAATGGGATTAGAAAACGAAGTCAAAACCGATGCCAAATACAATGGCGAGATTGCCAAAGATGGCTTGTTTACACCCTCAGGATTTAAGCGTTTTATGCGATAAAATGCAATACTACTTGGGCTCTTCACCGCTTATGTGAGTAAAAAAAGGATACGAGTTCAAACTTAACTCGTTGTATTATAAGGCTTCTAACAACTTTATAAGCAGAAGAATAAATGAGCACAAGTATCCCCAAACCTATTTT
>JALSIL010000295.1 GCA_026990095.1 Lysobacterales bacterium | reverse complement strand
CGCATGTTCCGCATCAACTACGCCTTCAATCACATCAAAAAAGGCAAAAGCATCACCACCTCGGCATTCGATAGCGGTTATGACTCTTTGAGCGGATTTAACCAAAGCTTCCAAAGCATTTTTGGTCACAGTGCCAACAAAAGCAAACACAGCAACATCATCAATGTTGCACGAATCGCATCGCCCATCGGTGCATTAATTGCCTGTGCCTCAGAAAAAGGCATCTGTTTTTTAGGCTTTGTCGGGCAAAAGCATTTGCAAAGAAATTTTGCCTTGATTCAAAAACATTTCAATGCCGTCATCCTACCAACACCCAATCGACATCTGAAAGTTTTGGAAAACGAACTCAAACACTACTTTGCAGGCAAACGCCAAACCTTTGAAGTGCCCCTAGACATCATCGGCACAGAATTCCAACAAAAAGTCTGGCAAACCTTGATGAAAATTCCCTACGGACAAACCTCAACCTACAAACAACAAGCCCTCTCAATGGGCAAACTCAAAGCCATCCGTGCCGTCGCTACCGCCAACGGTGCCAATAAAATCAGCATCATTATTCCCTGTCATCGTATCATCGGCTCAGATGGTTCGTTGACGGGTTATGCAGGAGGGTTGCACCGTAAGAGATGGTTGTTGGATTTTGAGGGTGGGGGTGGTTAACGGTTTGGCTATGAGCTGTGCGAGGTGCGAGCATTGCTTATAGCCTGTGTTATCGGTTGGATTACTTTCAACTTTGACTAATAAACTCCTCATAAGTTCCATTTTTTGAAAAATTGATTTCATAATCTTGGTTATCAATTTTATCTATTCTTACTGAATCAATTCCTAATAATTGTAATTTTTCATAAGTTACTAATTCTCCAATTTTTAGATGTAATCCATCTCTTAAAATTAGTTTTCCTAATTTCCTATTAGATTGAGTCATTAATGCTTTACCATTCTCTTGACATATTTTAGCTACTACTTTTTCTCCATCTGGAAATGTTAGATTAAAAGGAGTGTCTCTATCAGGAAAAAAATCAGGAAATAGCTTATGTATAATTATTGGAACAGGAATATACACTTCATCGTGGTGTCTATCACGACCTCCAGCATTCCATTGATTAAGACCACTTCTTTCAAAAACAGTCTGATTTCTCCCATAAAGTGGTAAAAAAATAGTTTGCTGTATTTTAAACTTTTGTAATGCTAATTCTTTTTCTTTATAAAGACATTTTTGCAAATCTAATAATGGATCATCTAAAATAGCAACATCAAATTCATGAATAATATTTTCAATAACAAATCTTTTTGTTAATGTACTTTTTGATAGTAAAAATGAATATTCATATATTCCATCATTAAAGATTATTGAACTTTTATTCTCTTTTATATTTGAAATATTCGCAATATCAATTCTGTCCATTTTTTCTTCAAAAATTTTAAAACTATTTTTACCCCTTAAAACACAGTGGTATATTGAGTGGTCTAATGAATGCAAGGTTTCTGTAAAATTAATCCGATTGTTTCTTAACTCTGAAACTTTTTTTATTAGTTGTTTGGGTGATAAACCTGTATATAAATTTCTATCGGCATTAAATTCTGCAACTTTTTGAAAAGTCTTATTGTTACCTGCCAGAAAAGTCTTTAATCCTATTCCTAAAAGATCTTTTTTTGCATCTGCTGAAACATCACTACGAGATAAATCTGTTGCATTAAATGCTCTACAAAATATTTTTTCAGCGATTCTATAATACAAATACGGAACATTGGAATCTGAAAACAAATTTGACAAACTACCAACAATAGTTAAAAAGTCTTGGTATTGTTTTTTGTTTATGTCTTGCTGGTTCGAATAAAACATTATAACCCCATAGCTTTTTTTATTTGTTTTGCAACTCTTTCTATAACTGGAATGGATACCGAATTACCTATCTGTTTATATAACTGAGAATCTGCAATTTTAGGTAACATGTATTCAGACGGAAACCCTTGGAAATTAGCACATTCACGAGGTGTTAATTTGCGAATACCATAATCGTCTAAAATTATAGGAACATTATGACCGCCAGTCCCCATATTTGCCGTTAATGTGGGACAAACATTGCTTTTATTTTCTCTTACATATTTTCTACGCCATTGATAAACTGTATCTCGTTTATTCACATCATCTTTCAACTTTTCATGTAATGGCTTTCCATTGTAATAATATTTATCATCAACCTTATATTGGAGAAGACAATCGTGAATTGTTTTTGTTAACTTGATTTTTTTTGGAAAAACAAATTTATCTGCTTCATTTCTTGATAAAAAACCAACAATATAAATTCGTTCTCTATTTTGCGGTAAATCCCCATATTCCATCGTGTTTAAAACTGCATCATTAACGAAATATCCAAGATTTTCTAACTCATCATAGATTAGCTTTAAGGTATTTCCCTTATCATGAGTTTTTAAATTTTTTACATTCTCTAATAAAAAAGCTTTTGGTTTTCTATCTCGTAAAATTCTTATAATTTCAAAAAATAAATCACCTCTTCCTTTGTCGGTAAAACCTTTTCTATATCCTGCAATTGAAAAAGGCTGACATGGAAATCCGCCTGTAAGCAGGCTGAATTCTGGAAATTTATCTGATGAGACTTGAGCAATATCTTTAAGATATAATTTTGTTTCCTGCTGAAATATCTCAGAAAAATTATGATCAAAAGTTGTTTTACAGTATGCATCAAAATCATTTGAAAAAACGGCTTTGAATCCATTTTTCTCAAAGCCAAGTTTTATACCTCCAATTCCAGCAAATAAATCTATAAAATTCATATTTTTTTCTTTCAAGGCTATCATTTTTACTCTCTATATCTAATATAAGTTATTATCTCTATTCTATTCTATATTATCATATTTATCTCATTATGATAATCGTTCATCCACATTATTAAAACTATCTGACCGATAACATCGTAATATACACACAATTGCATATAGCACGGATTATAAATTGTTTATATTACGAAGAATGACTCCGTAATGATTGTTTTTTTTCGCTTGAAATATGAAAGGGTACTAAAATCAATTTTAGCGGATTGCTTTATTGTAGCTTATGGGTGGTTTTGGGGCAATGGGTTTTTTTATCAGTTTTTTGTGCGAGTTTTTGGTTCTTTTTGAAATTACGGTTCGTTTAAGAGGTTGCCGCGTCGCTAATGTTCCTCGCAACAACGGTTTTAGTTTGGTTTTGAGTGGGATAAATCCCACTTACCAATGGAAGCGATTGGTTGGAGGATTTGACTGCTGCTTTTTTGGTTTAGTTTGGCTTTGAGTGGGATAAATTCCACTTTCCAACAGCATGTAGTTTTTTTGGATTGTCGGTTTCAATCAAGCTAAGTTTATTCTTGCTGCGTGCTTAGTTTTAATGCTGGGTCTCCCAGTAAATTCCAACCAATAATCACGTCTCGATAGTCGCCTTGTTTTGCCAACTCTTTTTTAGCGTTGAGCATGGCTTGTCCAATGGTTAGATTTGGCTTTGCAAGCTGAGGCAAAATTACTGTTGCTAATGCTTTTTCAGAACGCACAGATGTTAAAGCTGATGCACCAAATACCGCAACAGCTCCTTTGTCATTGTTAAATAAGAAGCGGTGTGCCATGGTATTAGCCTCTGGTTCAACATAGTAACTATTCCAGCAACCCCATTGCATTACCACTGATGCAGAGAGGCTGTTGTCTATGTCAATAATGTCATTGAAAGTAAAGGCAGAGGGAAATGAAAACCAATTTCTGGGCCCTGAATGCCCTAAGTAGGTTGTTAGGCGTGGATTCTGGCTGAAATTTTCTAAGATTCTTTGTTTTGTATCGGCATCACTTGTAAAGTCATCACGATTGGCAGTAATAATATTCCAGTGCGGAACGAGTGCATGCAACTCGTTGCTGATTTGTGCATAGGAGTGTTTTTCATCTTGCCTATCGGCTATAAATTGGCTGGTTAGTGAAGTGACGGTTTGGTTGGCAAAATTTATTTCTTTTTCTATTAACAATTGTAATTCTTCAACTGTCCTAACAGGTAAGCGACCTATGGCAATATCTGGGATATTATCGTCGTTTAAGTCTGTGTATAAACTGTCCGCTGGTGCATACCTTACAATGTCATCTATTGCGTGGTAAATGGATGGAATGTGGCTGAAATGTGTTTCAGATAAATAGCCTTTATAATCGTAATTATCTGCACCAACCAATAAAACAAATGCAAGTGCTTTGTTTTTATTGATATGTTTAATAAAATCTCTAATGGCTTCGGGGTCTATAATTGACTCTGAAAATTGTTGGTAAATATCATTGATGTCGACGATTTCAACTGACAAACCGTTGTTAATATGTAGTTCTTTTAATTGTTGGGCGGTTTCAATAAAATCGGGGTGTGAGATTATGATGTAATCAACCGCGAGTTGTTTGATTTTTTTGGCATCATGCCATGCGGTAAGTTGGGGTTTATTTAATGCTGCTTCAGTTGAAAGCCAATAGCGATCGGTTAAGGCAATGGCAGGTATGCTAACACTGTAACCAAGAGCAGTAGATTGTGTCTTTAGGTTTGCAATACGCTGATTATTTCCTGAATCAAGGTTGTAGGCGATAATTTTGTCGCTGCTAAATCCATCAATTTTTATCGCAGGCAAATTGCGATTAAGTCTATCTGGAGCGTCTACAATAGCTTGTTTTTCAAATCCGAATTGATTAATTAACTCATTGTGTATTTGAGTCGAGTTTGCCAATTGAAATTCAAGTTTGTCATTTATCGCTGTAAGCCTTCTGGGGTATGTTATTGCAACGTCCTCAATATGTACGACGTCATGGGTATAGCCAGTTTCTCCTGGTGTTTTTAGGTTAATGGCTAATGCACCACTGGCGGCAAAGCTATGGTCTAATTGGTAAGAAGTGGCGTAATTGCTTAGCCCATCAAAAACCAATTCCGAATAATTTGCACCATTAAGTGATAATTCAACACAATGATCATTTGGAATTCCTGGAGTTGTATCCGTATGATTTGCTCCGCATCTGTTTGGGTCAGTTGGGTAAGTCTCTGGTGGCTTTTGGTAATCAATTCCGCCAGTTATTTCAATGTCAAGCTTAATTTTACTGGAGGATAAAGGAGAAAGTTCATCCAGAGGGAATAAAATGGTTTTGTTGTTGTTTGCAAAGGTGGCAATTTTATCCGCTCTCCATGGATCGTTTGTTGGTGAGCTAAAATCATAGATTAAATTTGGATTATAATGTTCAGTTTGCCAATACCACGATTCCATAACGCTTGATTGTGTTTGTCGATTGAGTTTAATGCGTTTAACCTTGTCTTGGGTAAAGCTTAATTTATACACTCTTGAGTCGGTATATAGGGTATTGATATTTTGTGCATAAAAATCAAAGCTGGTTGTGCTATCAAAGGCTATTGAATTGCCATTTATGTACAAAGCGATGCTTTTGCCATTCAATGAAATATTTAACTCATTGGGTTGGTGATTTGTTAAATCCAAACCCGCTTGGACTAAGTCTTCTTGACTGATTCTTTGCATTCCTGTTTTATTGACACGAACCTGTAAAGTATCACTTAATGCATTAGAATTTGAAGTGTTCTCTGTTGGCGTTTTAACAGAGTTCCAGTTGATTTTAGAGTCAACGACTTGAGTGCCGAGTGAGGAATTAATCGCGAATGGGCCGTGCCATTTTTTATTTCCTTTGTTGTCAATATCAGCTAACCACACAGACTTGTTATTACTGGAATTGAACTGGTAAGTATAGTTTTTAACTGCATTAGCTAAGTTTGATTTTTGTTGGTGAATAAAGCGGGATTGTAATTGTTTAACGCCATTGCTGTTTTCTTGGTATATTTCAAACCCAAGGTGTCCAAATTCAATATCGGTTTGCCATTCAACCGTAATGGAGTCTTGTTGTTTAGAAACAGAAACATGATTCAAGCTTACTGGCAGTAAACTTGTATCTAGGGTACTTGGAGTTGCTTCATCGGGATTGTTATCTCCATCTGCACCGTCAGGATCTGTACCATCGGTTGAATTATCGCTGGTTGTAGCCGATTGTGGAGTGGTGCCATCCACAGTAATGGTATTGACATAAGAACCGTAATTATTGACATCAAGTGTGACTCGAATGGACGCTGTTTCTAATGGCAGCAAGGATGAACCTGCTCCAATGAGCTCTTGAGTAGCACTGCCATCAAAACTAGCATTAGCAGTAAAGGTTGCAGGCCCGGATGTTTTAGCAATGGATGTCACCGCATAAGTGCCTGCCCCAAAAGTAGCATCTAAATCTTCAAGTGAAGTGAGGTTAGATAAATTAACATGCCCGAAGTTTTCAAAATTGAAATCAATATCAACAATATAGGGAGACACACCTGCGGCTTGTCCAGCACGCCGTGTCATGACTTTTGAAACACCTACTATGGCACAATTGTAGGTTAACTGTGTAATTGAAATAAATTGTGTTGTTGAAGTTGGGACGGTGTGGTTCAGGTATTGAACGGTTACAGAATCAAGAGAACCAGCAATCGAAATATCGGCTCGACCAGCGGCAGAGGTAAACCCAGTAGGAGTTGTACCCGCATCAATTTGTGCAGATATTGTTCCCGAGCCCACGCAAACAGTTCCAGCAACAGGAGGGCATGTGGTAATCGTGACGGGAATACTTGTTCCTGCTAAAGAAGCGGTAATAATCAGTCTATCTTGCCAATTGCCTGGTGCTCCATCGATATCAAAGATACTAAAAGTTAAGTTTTCAATAGGATAGCCAAATGAAAAGGTTTGTGAAATCCCTTGTCCAGCAGGTACGCCAGAAATACCATGTATAATGGAATTGTTATTAACGGCATTGTTTGAAGGTTGTCCTGCAGCAAACGTAATCCCAAGAGGGTTTTGTACAGTGGACGAAAATACCCCTCTTGAATGGCACAAAGTAGAATTGGTATGTGGCCCTAATGTGGTTGCAGGCCAACCACCGACTGGAATGTCATTTGTCCAAGTCAGCGTTTCTTGTGCCAATAAAGGATTGAATACGAAAAAAAGATTTATTACAGCGAATAATTTGAGGAGTTTTCGTTGTGACATGTGATTTGCCCTGTTTTTACTAGCTTTAGTTCTGTTGTAAATTAGCAATTATTGTGTTAAAAGTCAAATTAATCAATCTCTATATATGAAAATGTGATGGTTATCACATTAAATACAGGTTAATAGTGATAATCAGCTTGTTTGACCTTTAGTTTTTGGGTAGGTTTGCGGGTATAATAAGCCTTTTAATCTGCTATTTTGGTTAACTCATTGTTGTTTGGAAACAACTCTTTTGCTTTATTGATAAGCTCTTTGGCTTTTTCTTTTTTACCTAGCTTGATGAGTGTTTTATAATAATGAATGTACAGCTCAGGATCATTTATATCCAAATCAAGGGCTTTTTGAAAGTTTTTTTCAGCTTCTTGGTAATGACCCAATTTGTATTGCACCCAACCCAAAGAATCTATAATGGCAGGATTTTCAGGAGACATTTTTATGGCTGTTTGAATGTACTCATAGGCGTTATCAAGTTCTAAATCATGGTCGGCTAGTGAATAACCTAAGGCATTATAAGCTTCGTAGTTTTTTGGGTCGTCTTTGATAATTTGTTTTAAGTCTTTTTTTAGTAATTCTATCTTACTTTGGGATTCAAATAACATCGCTCGATCGTATAATAGAATAGGGTTGTTAGGAATAATCTGTAAAGCACGGGTCAAAACTGCGATTGCTTCATCAATATCATCTTGTTCTTTGTAAATTTGACTTTCTAAACGGTAGGCTTTAATGGCGTATTTTTCTTCAGCATTTTCTAATTGATGCAAAATTTCAATGGCTTCATCGTAGCGTTTACCATCAAATAAAATAAGGGTTAACATATCTTGGGCATCTAAATAGTGTTCACCACCACTGACTTTTTTATAGTATTTTTCACTCTCAGGATAATTTTCTAGCCAGTAAGCAGCCTCTGCAGTTAAAAACATCTGATGGTTAATGGCTTCTTCACCATTGGTTTTGAAACTTTTTAACTGCTGGTAAATTTCTTTAGCTAAAGATGTGTTTTTATTTTGTAATGCAAAAACAATGCGTTTGAATAAACTATCTGGAGTTGGTTTTTGCTTGGCAAGAACTTTTTGTGCTTCATCAAAACGTTTTGTTTCTTGTAAAAAACTGGCGTATTGAGTGCTGTAATTTTCATTATCGGGTGCTTTTTTTGTAATGTATTTAAAGTCTATTTCTGCTTTATCGTAATTCTTTAAAACCGTTTGTAAACGCGCACGCCAATAACGAGCTTCAAGGTTGCTTTTATCTAATTTTATAGATTGGTTGATGAGTGATAAGGCTTGTTTCGTTTTTTTATAGGAAATAAAGACTTTTGATAAGGCAAATAATTTATCTGAAGATTGGGAAACTGATTTTATTGATAAAGCTTTTTCAATGCTTTGCATCGCCAGTGCTGGGGGCAGTGAAATTATTGCTGATTGAATAAAATCCCAATTTTTTGGGTTGTTAATAATCAATGCATCTAGACTGCGTTTGGCTTGTTCATAATCTTTTTCTTTAATTGCGTCAATGGTAATGGTGCGCAATAAGGCATTCACTTCTGTGGTGCCACTGGTGGTTTTTGGTGTTTGTGAACATCCCATTTGTATTAATATAAGCAGAACAAGAATTGTTGTTTTCATTTTTTACTCACCCCCAAGCAAGTCGGCTTGGTTTTGTTGAATTAAAGGTTCTATAATTTGATCGACATCGCCATCCATGATTTCAGGCAGTTTATACAAGGTTAAATTGATGCGATGATCGGTTATTCGACCTTGTGGGTAGTTATAAGTTCGAATTCTTTGCGAGCGATCTCCAGAACCGACTTGTAATTTACGTGCCTCACTTTGTTCGGAGGCAAGTTTGTCTTTTTCAATGTCATTTATTTTGGATTGCAACAAGGTCATGGCACGGGCTTTGTTTTTATGTTGTGAACGCTGATCTTGGCACTCGACGACTAAGCCAGAGGGAAGGTGGGTTAATCGTATGGCAGAATCGGTTTTATTAACGTGTTGCCCACCTGCTCCTGAGGCACGAAACGTGTCAACCCGCAAATCTGCTGGGTTTATGGTGATTTCTTCGAGTTCATCAGCAACGGGCAAAATGGCTACCGTGCAGGCGGATGTGTGAACACGACCTTGAGATTCGGTTGCTGGAACTCGTTGAACACGGTGCGTGCCTGACTCAAATTTAAACCGTGAATAAACACCATCGCCATCAATCTGGGCAATGACTTCCTTAAATCCACCATGGTCTCCTTCGTTGACACTAACAATGCTAACGCTCCATTTTTTATTTTCGGCATACCGAGAATACATGCGAAATAAATCTCCCGCAAATAAAGAGGCTTCATCACCACCGGTTCCAGCACGAACTTCTAAAAAGATATTTTTGTCGTCATCAGGGTCTTTGGGTATTAACAATATTTGCAATTCTTTTTCGTATTTTCTTAGGTTGACTTTTGCTTCTTGTAAGGACTCCTGTGCCATTTCTTTCATTTCAGGGTCATCCATCATTTCTTGAGCGTCGGCTATTTCCTGTTCTGCATCTTTGTAGTTGGCAAAAGTTTTGACTAAATCTTCTAAACTGGCGTATTCTTTTGATAGGTCTCTGAATTTGTTTTGGTCAGACATGATTTCTGGATCTGACATTAAATGACCAATTTCTTCGTGTCGTTCGCTGGCAGTTTGTAACTTCGTCTTAATTTCAGGTGTCATGTTTTTAATTTTCCAGCAGTTAATCTAATTTTAATAATGTTGTAATGGTGTTAATTGTATTTTCATCGCCTGAGTTTATCGCATCTCGTATGGCTTTGACGGGTGTGTGATTCAATTTTTTAGTTAAATTGTTAGCCAATTGAAATAACACTTCTTCAACATCTTCGCCTTTGTTTAATAATTTCAATGCTTTATTCAGGCTGTGGTTTCTAATTTTAGCAGTTTCTTGTTGAAATTTGGAAATCAATTGCGTGTGTTGTTGACTTTTTAGCCAGTAACAAAAGGATTCGGCTTCGGTTTGGATGATTTCTCTTGCAACCAGTGCGGCTTGTTCGCGATTTTTTAAATTAGAACTGATAACCTTTTGTAAATCATCAACCGCGTAATAAAAAACATCATTGAATTTTTTAACGCAAACATCCACATCGCGTGGAATAGCAAGGTCAATAATCACAATCGGTCGGTGTTTTCTTTGCGACAGGGCTGATTTAATTATTTCACAATCAATAATTGGTTTTTTACTTGCTGTTGCCGAAAAAATCAAATCATAAGCAGAGATTCTATTTGGCAATTGGCTTAACTCAAAGCCAGTGCAATTAAATTGTTTAGCTAATTTATTGGCATTTGATAAGGTTCTATTGCAAATAGCTAAAGAATGGTAACTGTGTTTGCTTAAATAACGCAATAACAGTTCTGAGGTTGAGCCAGCACCAATAACCAATATGTTTTGATTGTTTAATTCGCCAAATATTTGTTTCGAAAGCTGGACTGAGCTATTGGCAATAGAGACAGGATTTTTGCCAATATTGGTATTGCTTCTAACCGATTTTGCTATTCTAAAGGCTGTTTGAAAAAACCGGTCAGTTGTTTTATTTAAAAATCCACTTTGTTTTGAAATGTCGTAAGCTGATTTCACCTGCCCTAAAATTTGAGCCTCACCCAAGACTAGAGAATCTAAGCCAGAGGCCACAGCAAACAAATGTTTGATGCAGTCCAAATTAGTGTGAGTGTACAAATGTTGACCAATTTGATCAAAAGTATAACCAAACCACTGACAATACTGGGTTTGGGCTATTTCACAACTGTCGCAATCAAAGTAAAATTCTGTTCGGTTACACGTAGAAGTAATCACGCAGGCATCAATACTTTCATGCTGACACAACTGTTGAACTGCGAGAGAAATCGAGTCTTGGGCAACTGACATCTTTTCACGAATATCTATACTTGCTGTTGTGTGATTAAGTCCTACGACGACTAATGGCATGAAAAGTTTATTGAATGAGTGTAAAGGTTTTGGATTTTATCACGATTGAAATATAATTATAACACTCCATAAAAATTTAACTATGAAAAAGAACATACTCTTTTTGTGTACAGGTAATTCCTGCCGTTCAATTCTTGCTGAAGTGATACTTAATCATGTTGGCAAAGAGCGATTTAAAGCCTACAGTGCAGGTAGTTTTCCAACTGGGAAAGTCAATCCTGATAGTTTAAGCGTTCTTGAAAAACATGGCTTGCCGATTACAGGGTTGTCTTCTCAGTCATGGCATGATTTTTCAAACATAAACTTTGACCTAGTCATCACGGTTTGTGACAATGCCGCAGGTGAAGTTTGCCCACTTTATTTAGGAAAAGCCATCAAAGCTCATTGGGGTATTGCGGATCCAGATAAAGTTGTTGGGGAAAATAGGGAAAGTGCTTTTGAAAAGGCGTTCAAACAGATGGAATTACGAATTGATAAAATGTTGAAACTTGATGAGTTGACACAAGAAAACTTAAACCAAATAGGAAATACGACTCCATGAATTTATTTGAACGTTATTTGACTATATGGGTTGGGCTTTGCATTGTGTTCGGTGTTTTACTCGGTCACTTCCTACCTGAAATCTTTAATTTGATTGCCCAATTTGAATGGGCTCATGTTAATATTGTTGTCGCCGTTTTGATTTGGTTGATGATATATCCGATGATGGTTAAAGTGGATTTTTCATCTATTAAGGACGTGGCAAAAAATCCCAGAGGGTTAATTTTAACGTTAATTATCAATTGGTTAATTAAGCCATTTTCTATGGCATTAATTGGAGCCTTATTTTTTAAAATTATTTTCGCCAATTGGCTAGATGCACAAACAGCGAATGAGTACTTGGCTGGTGTCATTTTGTTGGGCGTTGCACCTTGTACCGCGATGGTTTTTGTCTGGTCGCAATTAACCAAGGGCGATGCTAATTATACTTTGGTGCAAGTTTCGGTCAATGATTTGATAATGATTGTCGCCTTTGCTCCGATTGCGGGATTTTTATTGGGTGTAACCAACATAAGCGTGCCTTGGGATACCTTGTTATTATCTGTTGTTCTGTATGTGGTTATTCCACTGGTCGCTGGATTTATTACCCGTAAAATGTTATTGAAATCGGGTGAGTTAAGTTTAAATCGTTTTTTAACGAAAATTTCACCCGTTTCTATTACAGGTCTTTTGGCAACGATTGTTATTTTGTTTGGGCTTCAAGCTCCTGCAATCATCAAACAACCATTGGATATTGTTTTGATTGCTATTCCGTTACTTATTCAAACCTATGGAATTTTCTTTTTTGCTTATTTCATTGCTTATAAGTGGAAAATTCCACACAAAATTGCCGCTCCTAGTTGCTTGATTGGTACATCAAACTTTTTTGAACTGGCTGTTGCCGTTGCCATTAGTTTGTTTGGGTTGCACTCAGGTGCTGCCTTAGCGACCGTTGTAGGCGTTCTTGTCGAGGTGCCTGTTATGCTGTCTTTGGTCGCCTTTGTTAATCGAACTCGCTTAAAATTTGATTAAACTCAAATTCCGACAGAGAAAAAATGATTAGAGTAGGCCATAATGGCTCGATTAGTATGACAAGAGTTTTTTTACTGGCTATTGATTGCACTTTAATTCGAGCTTCTCTATCGGACTTTGCTTGTTTCCAGACGACTCTGAATAATAAAAGTTGGCAGAAGTGTCAAGTTCAGCTTGATACTTCTGTTTATTCTATACTGTTTTTACTCGTCATCCGAATACTTTCACAGTCTGTTTTCACAAATAACCGAACTATTTAACACAATCCCAACAATTGTTATTATAATATCTCATTGTTTTTAATTTTGGAGCAGATTTATATGCTTGAAATAGTTTCTTCTGGTGGTTTGGTGATGATTTTCATCCTTATTCTTATGGTGCTTGCTATGATGATTGTGGGTGAGAGATTTTGGTCTTTGCGAGAGAAGGACGTGATTCCTGGCGATTTAAAAGCACAAGTCATTAAATGGTCAAAGTCCAAACATTTGGATAGCAAGCATTTACAGAAATTAGAACAAAATTCGCCTTTGGGTTATGTCATGAGTGCCGCCTTAAAAAATAGAGAGTTGCCACGCGATGAAATCGTTGAAACGGTGGAAGATGCTGGTCGCCATGCAATCCACAACATGGAAAAGCCGTTGAATTGGTTGTCTGTTATTGCCGAGGTTTCTCCTTTATTGGGATTGCTTGGCACGGTTATCGGAATGATTAAAGTGTTTGCTGCGATTAATGCCAATGGTGTGGGTGATGCAGCGCATTTGGCTTCGGGTATTTCACAAGCCTTGATAACCACAGCTGCAGGTTTGGTTGTGGCAATTCCTGCTATGTTGTTCCACCGTCATTTTAAAACCAAAATAATTGATCAAAGTATTGTCATTGAAAAACAAGTGATGGACTTGATTGATGTTATTAGTGAAAATAAAAAGTAAATGCGATGAAATTTCATAACGATAGCAATCCAGGTCCAAAGTTAAATATGACATCATTGATTGATGTGGTATTTTTGTTGCTTATCTTTTTTATGGTAACTACAACTTTTGAGAAACAAGCTAAATTAAAAATTCAATTGCCTGAAGCCACGCAGAAGGTTAATCCACAATCGCAACAACAAGTTGTTATCTCCATTAGCCAAAAGGGGAGTATTTATATTAATAATAATGAATTGCTAAATTCTAAATACGACAGCATAGCCAGCAGCTTAAAACAAATAATTAAAGGGGATGAAAAACCCCCAATTGTTATTCGTGCCGATGCCGATGCTGCCCATAAGCATGTGGTAACTGTTATGGATGTATTGGCAGATATGAGTTTTACCAGTGTTTCGATTGCTACCACTCCGAGTCAATAACGGGTTTATCTATGTCAGCTGAGCATCAAAAAACCTCCTTTTCACGGGTTTGGAAATTTACAACGCCCTACAAGTTTGTGCTATTCATTGCCATTATTGGGGCGTTAATGGATGCTGGCGTACAAGCCTCATTTATGTTGATGTTTGAATACATGATTGATGATGCTTTTGGTCAACACGATAAAAAAGTCATTGCTTTGCTGCCTTGGGTCATCATTGCCATGTTTGTTGTGCGCAGCCTCGGCAATTATATTTCAACTTATGGACTGAACTGGGTAGGCCGTAAAGTTATTGCGGACTTAAGGCAACTGGTTTTTAAAAAATATTTACAGCTTCCTACTTCGTTCTTTGATAAGGAATCATCAGCGGGACTTATTTCACGGATGACTTTTGATATTGAGATGATGGCGATGGGTGTTTCCACAACCGTGATTTCGATATTTCGAGATGTATTAACCATAATCGTGCTTATTGGCGTAATGTTATACCAAAGTGTCGAGTTAACCGCCGTCGTATTTGTTTTAGTACCATTGGTGGCTTTAATTATATCGGTTGTTAATAAGCGTTTTCGTAAAATTTCACACCGAATACAAAACTCCATGAGTGGTGTTAGTGAAGTGGTGGAAGAAGTGGTTAAAGGGCAAAAAGTCGTGAGAGTTTTTGCAGGACAAGAAGAGGAAGCCAAGCGATTTTTTAACATTAATAACAAAAACCGATACTTGAATATGAAAGTGACATCTATTCGTGCACTTTCTTCTTCAACCGTGCAGATTCTTACCGCTTGTGCTTTAGCCATTATTGTTTATTTCGCTACCGTTCCAGAGGCTATTGATGCATGGACAGGTGGCAAATTTATGTCTTTTATTTTGTCGATGATGGCGATGTTGCCGCCGCTTAAGCGTATGGCGGATTCCAGTGCTATGATACAAAGAACATTGGCAGCCGCTGACAGTGTCTTTTATATATTGGATTATGCAGCAGAAGCAGATGAAGGAAGGCACGACTTAAATGCTAAAGAAGTGTCGCTAAAGTTTGATGATTTATCTTTTGAATACGAAGATGGTACCAGCGCATTAAGTCACATTAACTTGGATATAAAGCAAGGACAAACAGTAGCATTTGTAGGGCAATCAGGAGGAGGAAAGAGTACTTTAGTCAATCTTGTTCCACGATTTTACCCTTATACATCTGGAAAGTTGTTGATTAACGGTATTGATATTAATAATTACAGTTTATCAAGTTTACGCAATCATATTGCTTTTGTGGATCAAAATGTGGTGTTGTTTAATGATACAGTAGCCAACAATATTGCTTATGGAAGCAACAATAAAGCAGATAAGGATGCCATTAAAAATGCTGCTATTCAAGCCAATGCTTTGGAATTTATTGAAGAATTACCCGATGGTTTTAATACCATGTTAGGTGAGAATGGCACGCGTTTGTCAGGAGGACAACGCCAACGTATTGCTATTGCTCGTGCCATTTTAAAAGATGCGCCTTTGTTAATATTGGATGAAGCCACTTCCGCGTTAGATTCGGAATCAGAGAAAAAAATTCAGTCTGCTTTAGAAAAAGTGATGATTGGTCGCACTACTCTTGTTGTTGCCCATCGTTTATCGACTATTGAGAAAGCGGATTTGGTGGTGGTTATGGACCAAGGAAAAATTGCAGAAATGGGAAGCCATTCACAATTATTGGCATCAGATGGCATATACTCAAAGTTGTATCAAATACAACTCTCTTCAAACTAAAGGATAAGAATGTCGAACTCAAAACAACAAAAACTCAATGCAATTTGGTATAAGGGAAAAGCGATTCCTTGGCGTTATAAATTGCTGTCAAAGCTTTTTTCCTTTGTTGGTAAAACTCGGAAGAAACTTTACAGCATGGGTTTGTTAAAATCACACAAAATTAAATGTCCTGTGGTCATTGTTGGCAATATCTCGGTTGGTGGTGTTGGCAAAACGCCCTTTGTAATTTGGTTGGTTAATCAACTTAAGTCGCAAGGCTTAAAAGTCGGTGTGGTTTCTCGTGGTTATGGCGGTAAGAGAGAACATGAACCTTTACTGGTTTTTCCACAAACTTCTCCAAAAGCCAGTGGTGATGAAGCTTTGTTGATTGCAAAACATACCGATGCGCCAGTTTTTGTGGGTAAAAATCGCGTTAAGGCTGCGCAAAAATTAATGCTTGATTACCGTGTGGATATTATTATTGCTGACGATGGTTTGCAACATTATGCGTTAAAACGTGACTTAGAATTTGTTTTGATTGATGCAAAATACGGTCTGGGCAATAAACAATTACTTCCTGCAGGACCATTACGAGAAGAACCCTCTCGCCTAGAGACGGTTGATATGGTTGTTTATAAAGGTCAGAAACAAGGAGAATCATATTTCACCTATTCGCCTTTGATGGTCTATGAATTAGGAAAAATTAGAAACCAACGTTCACTTGAGTCTTTTCGCAATCAACACATCAATGCATTGGCAGGTATTGCCCATCCCGATAGCTTTTTTAATATGCTTTCTGCTCAAGGGTTGGCAGTGGTAAAAAATCCATTAAATGATCATGAGGAATTAACAGAAAAACATTTTGACTTTGCTAATGATGACCCTGTTTTTATTACCGAAAAAGATGCCGTAAAGTGCGAAGGACTCAAACTGAAAAATGTTTGGGTGGTGGTGTTGAAATTGAATATGGAAGCACGCACAAAGGATGAAATTCTTAAACACGTTAATGGAGTGCTCAAATGAAATCTGATGTTGTTGTTTGTTTACCCGCGCGTTATCAATCCAGTCGATTACCAGGCAAGCCGTTACTTGAAATAGCAGGTAAAGCATTAATTATTTGGGCATTAGAGTCTGCATCAAAGCTCAATGCCAAACAAATGGTGGTGGCAACAGATGATAAACGCATAGCAGAACTGGTAGAAAAATACGGTTATCAAGCCTTAATGACATCTGTTAAACATCAAACTGGAACCGATAGACTTGCCGAAGTGGCGGCAATAATGAGCTGGTCGGATGACACCATCGTGGTTAACTACCAAGGCGATGAACCCTTAACGCCAAAGGTGAATATTGAGCAATTGGTTGATGCCTTAATCGATAATCCACAGGCACCGATTGCTACCCTATACCAAGAAATAAGTGGTTTTCAAGAGGTGCAAAACCCAAACAATGTAAAACTTGTGACTGATAATGAAGACTATGCTCTGTATTTTTCACGAGCTGCTATTCCTTTTGCTCGCGATGGGTTTAATGCAGGTTGTCTTGATTCAAGTATAACTTATAAACACCATATTGGATTGTATGCTTACCGTGCCAAATTTTTAATGGAATTTTCGCAACTCAAACCCACCTCCCTTGAGAAAACCGAATCCTTAGAACAACTAAGGG
>JALSIL010000294.1 GCA_026990095.1 Lysobacterales bacterium | reverse complement strand
TTGGATTATATGTTTTCAGGAAATTTTGGAAGAAAATTTCCCAGAGCTGGATTAAAGACTCACGATAATGCGATTAAAAAACACCACGATGAATTAGATGAGTTTTTACAGTGCTTTAAAAGTACCAAACTTGCTGAGCGTTTTACCTTTAATTTTTTAGAAAACGAACGCAAAAACCAAAGTCCAACAGCCATGCCTGAGTTTTTTCATGACTTTGAAAAATTTTATCAGATGTTGCAAGAGTTTCCACTGGTGTATTTGTACGAGACGTGGCAATACGTACAAAAAGGTTTAGCGAACATTCTAGCAGAACAAGGTTTATACGGATACGACGACCAAATTACCATTGTGCATCAGGCAGTGAAAAACAACCCGCAATTGCAACAGCTAATTGCCAAACAATGGCAGACTATTATGGTGGATGAATTTCAAGACACGGATTTGTTGCAATTGGAAATATTTGAACACTGTTTTGATGATGGCATGCACGATATTATCTATGTTGGCGATCCCAAACAGGCAATTTACGATTTTCGTGGTGCTGATGTGTTTGTTTACGAACAAGCCAAACAAGGTGTGGAAAAAACACAGCGGTTTGACTTGGCAACCAACTGGCGCAGCAGTGCGTTAATGTTAGATGCCAGTAATGCCCTGTTTGATTTTGACGGTTCTTTTCAATTGGATTGGCTTAAATTTCACCCATCCAAGCCAAAACCCAATCAAGACACACAACTGGTTGACGACTATCCACCAGTGGCAGTGATTAATTGCCCCAAAGAACAACGCAAACAGCAATTAGCCAATACGCTTAAAAGTTTTATGGCGAATGTGCGTTTAGTTAATGATGGAATTGAACAAAAAGTGACAGAAAATAGCATAGCAATTCTGGTTAAGACTAATTCGCAAGCCATTGAATTATATGATTATTTACTCAGTCAAAACATCAACGTCAGTTTGTGGAGTGAGGAAGGGGTGTTTTCCACCCAAGTGGCACAACAGTTGTATTACTTGATTCGAGCCATTGCTTATCCGAGCCAAAAAAACATTTTCACCACCTTACACGGCCTGTTTTTTAATAGGGCATTGAATGATTTACAGCAAGCCGATAAAGAACAAATGGTGGGTGAATTTGTTGGCTACCGTCTGAATGTCTATAAGGAGGGATTAAGTCGGGTTATTGATGAATTATTTAAAGAAAAGAACGTTTATGCGCAATTATTGCAGCGATTGGATGGTGAGCGATTATACACCGATGCAACCCACTTGTTACAATTGCTTCAAGAACAAGTGGACTTGGGAAAAAATGAAAACCAAATAGCCCAATGGTTAGCCAAAGAAATTAAGCATGCAAAATTGTTAGAACAAGATGAAACAGCCAAAAGACGTTTAGAAAGCGATGGGCAGAAAATTGCCATCATGACCCTGCACAAATCCAAAGGACTTGAATTTGACTGTGTCTTTATTCCCTACGCTGATTTAATCAATAACAAACCAGCAGGCAATAATAAGGTGCTTAAATCCATCATCGCAACCCACGATGAAGATAAAAAAGGCGTGATTTATTGGCAAAACAGTCAACAAGCTCAAGAAAATTTAAACAAAGAATATTCTGCCGAAATTGTGCGTTCCTTATATGTGGCAATTACACGTGCAAAACACCGTGTTTATTTGGGCATGGATTGTGAAGACAAAAATTTTGATAAGTTGCCAATTGCTAAATTTTATCAAAATATTGCACAAAATAAACGGCTCTCAAACAGTGTTTCATTGCAACAAGTTAACGCCCCAACTCAACAACAAACACAAGTGCCTTTGTTGCAGGTGAATACATTTGATAGAATCGTCAATAAACCATTGTCGATTTATAGTTTTTCATCCCTTTCTCGTCAACAAGAAATCAGTTATGAATCATTAAATGAACAAACACCAGAAGGGGAGTTCAGTAATTATTTCTACTTTCCGCGCGGTGCAAGCAGTGGCACCATGCAACACAGCATACTGGAAAATATTGATTTTAAAGCGAATTTGGCGGAGTTATCGATTGAAGTCGAAAAACAATTAACCCTGTACCAATACAACCTTCAATGGCAAGCCTGTTTGTCGCAACAAATGCACACAATCATTAATACACCACTATGGGAAGGTGGTCCAAAACTGTCGCAAGTTGACAATAGCTTGGATGAAATGGAATTTTTATTGCCTCTCAAATACATTCAATCACAACAGGTAAGCCAGTGGTTAACACAACACAGACATAAACCCACAGCGTTTAACCAAGAGGATTTACAAGGGTTTTTAACCGGTTTTATTGATTTGGTTTTCGAACACAATAACAAGTTCTATGTGGTTGATTATAAAAGCAATACTTTGGGCTTTTCTTATGTTGAATACAAAGATGAAATGCTAAAAGATGCCATCGAGCATCATTATTACGACTTGCAGTATTTATTGTACTGCGTGGCATTGGTCAAATACCTCAAGCTTATTAATCCAGCGTTTGATTACGATGTACATTTTGGCGGTGTGTGCTATTTGTTTACCCGAGGTGTTAACGGAAAAGCAGGGCAAGGCATTTATTCAACCAAACCAGAACGAACCTTAATCGAACAAATGTTGGAGAGTTTTGATGCAAAATAACACAACAAATTCCTTAACTCCAGCCTTGAGCCGATTTTTTGCC
>JALSIL010000293.1 GCA_026990095.1 Lysobacterales bacterium | reverse complement strand
CAGCCTTTGGAAAATGGTCAATGGCAAGTCAATGAATGGCTAAAAAAAGCTGTCTTACTGTATTTCAGCATTAGTGATAACTACGTTACCCAAGGAACACCCCATAATTATTTTGATAAAGTGCCTTGCCGTTTTCAAAATGCAACTCAAGAAGATTTTGAAAAAATTGGTGCGCGAATTGTCCCTCCTGCAACGGTTCGCATGGGTGCATTTATTGGGAAAAATGTTGTGGTTATGCCAAGCTACGTCAACATCGGTGCTTTTGTTGACCAAGGCACCATGGTTGATACATGGGTGACTGTTGGCAGTTGTGCACAAATTGGTAAAAATGTTCATTTGTCAGGAGGTGTTGGCATTGGCGGTGTACTAGAACCTTTGCAATCCTCGCCAACAATTATCGAAGACGATTGCTTTATTGGTGCTCGCTCTGAAGTGGTCGAAGGTGTTCGGATTGGGAAAGGAAGTGTTCTTTCCATGGGTGTGTTTATCTCGCAAAGCACCAAAATTTATAACCGTGCCACCAAAGAAATCACTTACGGCTATGTGCCACCAGGTTCGGTTGTTGTCCCTGGCAATTTACCCAGCAAAGATGGCTCTTACTCTTTGAGTTGTGCTGTTATTGTCAAAACCGTTGATGCACAAACTCGTGCTAAGACTTCAATTAATGAATTATTGCGCGACTAAAGATTAGAGACCTTTGCATAATTCTGGGACAGTGGAAAAAAGAATGAAAAAAACATCAATCAAGGCAAAAAATGAGTCAAATAGCTCGCTATTTGCGAGTTTTTTAACGACGAGTGATGCTTTTTGCAACTTTTTAACGCGTTCTACGAGTTGTGCAAAGGTCTCGATTATATTTAAGCGTCTAATTCTCGGTGTTGAACAAGGATGTTCTTGCGGGTTTGACTCAATTCATTGAATAATTTTTCAGTCAAATAAACCGAACGGTGTTTCCCTCCCGTGCAACCAATGGCAATGGTTAAATAGCTGCGATCGTGTTCTTCAAATGAAGGTATCCACTTTTTGACTAAAGCGGAAATGTCTTTGTAAAACTCAAGGGCCATCTCTTTGGAATCAAGAAAATCTTTAATGGGTTGGTCTTTGCCACAATACTCTCGCAAACTCTTTTCCCAAAATGGGTTTGGTAAACAGCGTGCATCAAAAACAAAATCTGCATCAAAAGGAACTCCTCGTTTAAAGGCAAAAGATTGCAGCAGTAAAGAAACTTTACCGTCGTTAGATTGGGACATTTGTCTCCAAATTTTATCACGCAGCTGTGGGGCTGTGGTTCTGCTGGTGTCTACCAACAAATCGGCTAAATTGGCAATTGGTTCGAGTAAAATCCTTTCTTGTGCAATGGCTTGCGACAAGGAATATTTGTATTTACTATTTGAAAGCGGATGTGAGCGACGTGTTTCTGAATACCTTTTTAATAAAGTTTCATCATTTGAGTTTAAAAAAATAACTTTGCTGTTAATCAGGTTTGAATCAATTTTTGCAACAATAGTGGGCAATTCTTTTAAGGCTTCTTCTGAATTTCTTACATCAATGCCAACGCAAACTCGCTGGTAATCCTTTTGATTTTGGCAGATGTGTTTAACAAACTGTTTGAGCATGTCTATCGGTAAATTATCAACGCAATAAAAATCTAAATCTTCTAATGTTCTTAAGGCAATGGTCTTACCCGAGCCTGACATTCCTGAAATAATAATCAATTCTTGCATGATTTAATCCTTTTTAGTTTTACTTTCGTCCATGATTATGGATTTGATTTCTTGTGCAGATTTTGCGTAAATAATGTCTCGATAAACGCGGTGTTTTTTAAAGAATTTACCCATTAATTTAAGCATGTGGTGGTGGTTCTCTGTGAGTTGTTTTGGAAATAAGGCACATACTATAACTTGCACTAAATTTTCATCAACACTTTCATAGTTTACCGGTTTGTTAAGTACCAATACTGAAATTTTAACTTCTTTATTTTTTAAACAATTAGCATGAGGTAATGCCACACCGTTACCTAAGGAAGTTGCACCTAATTTTTCACGCTTAACTAAAGCATCAAAAATATCGCGTGGTCTTTCTTCTCCCGACATTAGTTTTGCTAATTGTTCGAACAACCTTTTTTTACTTCTAAAAGGAAAGTTTAGTAAGATGTTTTGCGTTTCTATGTAGTCGATAAACTTCATTAGTTAGGTACTATTTTTTGATTTCTTGAATGCCAAAATTTGCCCAAGGGTATAGCTCCATTTAGTGGTCTTCATGGTAATATGTGAATGAGACCAAGTAAAAACACTTGGTCTCATTCGATTTTTTAAGAAAGATTATACTTCAAGCCTTCACCTCGGTGTTTGTTGGTAACTTTATCCTTATGACGTCTGATTTGCTTGTCTAATTTATCAATCAACAAATCAATAGCAGCGTATAAATCTTCTTGCACGCTTTCTGCAAAAATTGTTTTTCCATTTATGTGCATAGTTGCCTCTGCTTTATGCTCCATTTTTTTCACACTTAATATTGCATGGACTTTAATAACCTGATCAAAGTGGCGTTTGATACGCTCAAATTTAGTTGTAAAGTAATCTCTCATTGATTTTGTCACTTCGACTTGATGACCAGTAATATCTATTTGCATAGTGATTTCCTCATTTTGCTAGTAAAGAACGAACATAAATAATCTTTTG
>JALSIL010000292.1 GCA_026990095.1 Lysobacterales bacterium | reverse complement strand
ATTGTATGAAATAAGGCGATTTTGGGGATATCGTAGCTTCTAAAACCGTATGATTTTCTCGTGACCAAATTCACTTTACGATTTAAACCCTCAACTATGCCTGAAGAATACAGATTATTTGATATATGGTGGCGATGATTTGCCCTCGCCAAAACTTATGGGAGCCAATTTAATTATTGCACTCGTACTGTTAACTTTTTCAAGTTCAATCCTTCTCCTTTTTTCTGGATTAAGTTTCTTAGCGACTAAAGCACCAGCAAGTGCAGCTTTACAATTATTGCATTGAGTTTAGCAGTCTTTTGTATTCTTTATTGGATGGCAGCCATCCTTAGTTCTGTTATTGCCACCCGATCAACAAACGAAAAAATACTGCAAGAATTAATTAAGCTGAATAAAACAAAAAAATAATTTATTTATTACCCCTAAACTAAGGCAGCTGCTATCTTAAAGCCTGAAACCCAAGTGCCAATTGCTGATCCCAAGTTAGTTAAGATAAAGACCAGTAATATTCTTGTCACTGGGTTTTTCAACCAGCCTTTTAGTTCTGTTGCATCTTTTTGCAGGGCTTCAAAATCCCCTACTTTGGGCTTTCTAAAATACGTTTCAACCAGAGCGGCAACCATTCCTGCCGCAACCGCTGGATTAAGTGAGGTGATGGGTGCTGCAAAAAAGGCGGTGATAATGGTAACAATATGAGCACGGGCAACGGCAGCACCAACAGCCGCTAATACGCCATTAAATAACACCCATGTTTTGATTAAATCCCAGCCAAGTTCTGGTGATCGGTTAAAACCAATGGTAAACCCAGCAATAATAACCGCTGTTATTATCCAAGGAATAAATTTAACCCATTTAGCTCCTGGTGGTATAACATCCAATTCAGCAACTGTTTTATCGGCTTCAATTTTATCTTTTATGGCTTGACTCATGCCTTTTAAATGCCCTGCTCCGATGACAACAAGGATATTCTTTGAGTCTGTTTCTTTGGTTTCTTGCAATAAACGCGCTGCCATGTAGTTATCACGTTCATGAATTAAACTGGTGTAAAGCGGCTGTGATTCATCAGCAAAATCTGAGAATGTGCTTTCTAATACATCGCCTGTTTTGAGTTTTTCAATTTCTTCAGCAGAGATTTCTTCGTTTTCAAAAAAACCGCCAAAACTAAAAATCAAACCCATTTTGTCCAAAAACTTCATGTTGCGCCACGCACGTTTCATGGTGGTGCGGATATTTCTGTCAATTTTCCATAAAGTTAAACCTTTATCGTTAGCTTGGGTAATTGCCGCTTTCATTTCGGCACCTGGTTCGACACCCAATTGCTCTGCCAAACGATTTTGGTATGCAGATAAGGCTAAGTTAACGGCTATCATACCAGTTTGTTTGTTTTTAATGATTTGGATTAAATCCATATTTTTATATTTATCGGGATTGGTCATGGCATTAAAACGCATGTCATCCAATTCAATAGCGACGGTATCAAACTCTGTGGTATCTAGTAATTGATTAACCTTATCAACAGAGGTTTGTGACACATGAGCTGTGCCCAAGATAATGAAATTAACGCCGTCTTGTAAAATGATTTGGTGTGGTTGGTCTTTTAATATGGCTTGAATGGCTTCGTTGTTTTGCAA
Organism: Lysobacterales bacterium; assembly: GCA_026990095.1. GTDB lineage: Bacteria > Pseudomonadota > Gammaproteobacteria > Xanthomonadales > Marinicellaceae > NORP309. Next base: position 1,051 of record JALSIL010000292.1, on the reverse strand, counting down.
TTTATTATCCAGTTTGGTACAAAACGGATGATTTTATCACTTCTTAATAATATCACCAAGTAGTAAAGGCTCTTGACTGCCAGTAATGCTGGATAAATCCAATCTTTTATTTTTTATTCTGCAATCTGCAAGAAAAGCAAACAAAATAGCTTCTATCCAATTGGCATCTTTGGCAATTTCCACCCTCGTTTGCGAATAGCCTTGAATCAACTCAACGAGATAGGCATTAAATGCACCACCTCCCATCAAAATAATTTTATCTATTGTGACAGGTTGTTTTTTTATTTCCAAGGCGATAGATTGTGCCGTTAAGTGAGTTAATGTGGTTTGAATATCAATTGCTGAAGTTGCTCTAAGTTGTGTTTTAAAGTTTTCAATCCATTGCCGATTAAAATATTCTCTGCCCGTACTTTTGGGTGCTGATTTTAGAAAATAATCATCGGATAACATTTGTTTGAGCAGTGTTTTATTTAATATCCCTTGTTGTGCCCAGGCTCCATTTTTATCGTAAGTTTTGTTCAGATGAATACTTATCCACTCATCCAACAAACAATTAGCAGGACCAGTATCGTAACCCACAACTTGAGGAAAATCTTTACCTAGAAAACTCACATTAGCAATACCGCCAAGGTTAATTACCGCTCTATTTTGTTGCTTATGAAGGTAAAGCTTTTTATGTAATATCGGTGCCAAAGGCGCACCTTGTCCTTTTAATGCCATATCCATCAAGCGAAAGTTGGCAACCACATCAATGCCTGTTTGTGCAACAAGGGTATGCGGCGAACCAATTTGTAGGGTATGGCGTTTATCTTTACTGTCTTTATTTGGCTGATGGTAAATAGTTTGACCGTGTGAACCGATGGCGACAACATCTTCTGCCTTAAGATTTGATTTTACTAACAGCGCATTAACCGCCGTTGAAAATTCCTCTGCCAATTTAACATCACAATTGGCATAATTGGTGAGTGTTGTTTGCCCTGTTTTGATTAAATCCTGAATTTGTTGCTTCAACTCAGCTGAAAATGCTTGTTCATGGATCGCAACAACAGTT
>JALSIL010000291.1 GCA_026990095.1 Lysobacterales bacterium | reverse complement strand
AACTGTAAAGGGCATCGTATATCTAAAGTACTTTTCCACCTTATAAATTTTAGCCCCCTCTAACCCTCTAAAGGTAATTTCTTCTATTTTATCTGTTAATTCAGGCAAGGTGAGTGTTTCCCAAAGCCTGTGTTGAGATTGAAAGTCTTTGGGGTAAATAACTAAAGTTGAGTCCATTACTGCGCCAAAAGTAACCTCTTCTCCTTTTTTTAAAATCACCCTCCGTTGCCACCTTTTAAGCCTCCATTTTTTTGTAGAGTCGTTCCATTCAATTTGATTGGCCGATAGCTTTTCTCTTAAGCTATCATTTTCAATCCGCTCCATGGTAAACTTATGGCCACGATCATTGTTATTATTGTAGTGATGCAAGTAGAGGTATACGGTGGGGCTTACCTGAATATGAAAATCTGTTTTAGAAAAATAAAATTTCCCTTCGATAAATTCAATTTCAAACGAACGCCTGCTTTTGTTGGCATTTGGTATTACCCACCCATTAAAATAGAAACTAACTAAAGCAATGATTAATGCTGCCCCAAAATAGGGCACAAGCATTCTTTTAAAAGATACGCCACTTGCTAATATAGAAATTATTTCGGTATGACTGGCCATATTAGCCGTAACAAAAACAGTAGCAATAAAAACAGTTATGGGTGAAATTAAATTAGCAATCCAAGGAATAAAATTAGCATAATACTGAAATATTCGGCCTAAAGGCACTTCTGGTTTAGTAAAATCGCTAATCTTTTCAGTTACATCAATCACCACGATAATAGCCACGATGATAAACACCACAAACAAAAAGGTGGTAAGTAGTTTTTTAAGGATATACCTGTCGAGAATTTTCATTTAAGAAGTGAGCTAGAGTTTTGAGTGACTAGAGTTTAAAGTTTAAAGTTAGGGTACTTAGAGTTTATTTTTATCTTCTTAAAGTTGCTCCAACCGATGTAAATATTGCTAACAGTTCATTTGCTTCTTTTAAAATTAACTCGATTTTAGGGTTTTCAATCCATTCCAATTTTGCAATAATTTCTAACCAATAAGCAGTTTCACTTGCCTCACTCTCTGATATGCTTACTTTGTTTTTTAAAGGACACCCCTATTAATTGATTTCTTTCAAAAAATAAAAATAAGTTGCAAGGCATATTTTTTTTGAATAGCCAAAGCTATTGAAAAAAAATATAACACCGTCAAATCGTTGTTTATCTTTGTTCCCGAAGGGTTTTCCTCGTGTTTCGTATGCTACTCCTAATTTTTTCATAGTATCCCGACCTGCCCTCCGTACAAGACTTCGGAAGGCGGGTAGTATTTCAAAAATTATTATTGCCTACAAAACACTAGGAAAATTTTGATGCGAATCAATTAATAGAGGTGTCCTAAAATCAGCTTTGCTTCTAGCCCGGTTTGCTTCACGATAATTAGCTCCAATACTTGTGCCTGCCTTTGTTAATTGGTTTTTTAGTACTTTTCCCTCTTCCGTGTAAGGCAACGATATTGAAAGCCTAATAACAGCAATAGCAAAATCTTTCGTTCTATTTTCAAGCCGTTTTGCAAAATCTTTATTTTCCATATTTTATAAGGTTAATGATTGTAATTCATTTTTCTTCTACAATGTACTCAAAATAAAATTCCAATAAAACTTACAACTTTAGTCACTTTAGATCACTCTAAACTCTAGTTCACTTTAGTCACTTTGTGTTGGCAACTGGTTTACCATATTTATAAATTATCTAAATCAGTACAAACTTTATTAATATGATCTATACCGTAAAGAAGTTCAGATTCGTTAATGTTCATCCATTGAAAAATTTGCAATATTTTACCATAATGTAACCTAGCAATCGTGGAGTCTTTTATTGAATGTGAATTACTAAAACAAATAGGTTCGTGATGAGCAATTCTATTCCTGAATTTATTTATATCTGCTAATTGATTAAAAACATAATTTTGATTGTATTGATTAGTAGCAGTACTTATAGGTTTTGCAGGAAAAATTCTTAATAAATTTCGACCTGTAGATGTATATTGTCTTTGAGCGAACAAAAACCTCCAGAAACCAAATCCTAATTCTGCAACCAACTTGTTATGAGTATATGATGTTCCTAATGAATTAATTGCATTATTTATATTTGTTTGTGTTAGTCTTGTACGATTATTGTCAAATATTCCGTGTCTTTGAGCACCATTTCTCAACCAATCATTACCTAAAGTCGATGTTAAATGGTCATCAATTTTATTTCTTAAAGAAATTTCAAAACAACTAATTACAGTGAAAAACTCTTGTGATAATTTGAGATTAAGTCGGTAAAGAGTCATCGATTTTCTTGTGTTTCCAGAACACGCACTTAAATATCTGCTCATTCTTGGGGCTGATATAATATTCTCAAATTGATTGTATCTCATAAGGTTTTTTTGGTAAGTACAAATATATTAATTATATTTGTGCTATCTTATTCCCGATAGTCCCTGATTTAGGTCAAACTATCGGGTTTCGATTTTTATACCCAATCCGTTTTTTTTTCGCTTGTTGCCAACTTTTGAGTACCTACAACCTATTAGATACCTTCTTAATCATTGGGTTAACCCAAGCAGAAAATGTGCCATTAATAATTTGCTGCCGTGCTTCTTTTACCAACCATAAATAAAAGCTTAAATTATGAATACTGGCAATCTGAGCCCCTAAAAT
>JALSIL010000290.1 GCA_026990095.1 Lysobacterales bacterium | reverse complement strand
AAAGGAAGAGCAAGTGTTTGCTCGGCAATCCGTTCGGTCTGTATGAGTTTTGGCTGAGGAAAGAGCTTTTTGTAAAAGGGTTGCAAATGCACAGGAGAAAAATACCGCCCACATTGCATGCCTGATTGTGTCATCTTTTCTTTAATCAAGTCAGGATTTTTAATTAAAATAACATAAACAAACCATGCAGATGTATTTTCTTGAGGAGAAAATTGTGGAAGAGTAATGCCGTCAGTATTATCCAGATAGTGCTGGTAATGCTCGGTAAGTTTTATGCGTTTTTCTATTATTTGTTTAAGTCTTTTTATTTGTGAAAGTCCTAGAGCTGCATTGATGTCACTTAGACGAAAGTTCCAGCCAAAACTGACTTGGTCATATAAATCGCCATTCATGCTTCGCCCATGATTCTTTAAGAGTTCAAATTTTTGATGAAGTGATTTGTTGTTGGTTACCAACATGCCGCCTTCGCCGCTGGTTATTTGTTTGTTGGGGTAAAAAGCAAATACACCAATATCAGCAAAGCTTCCAAGAGGTTTGTTATTCAGCTTGTTGCCAATAGCCTCGCAGGCATCCTCTATAACTGCAATGCCAGCCTTATTGGCAATGGCTATAATTTCAAGTATCTTTGCCGCTTTGCCAAAGGCATGAACCACAATAATGGCTTTGGTTTTTTTTGTTATGGCTTGTTTTAAAGCTTGTGGGCACATGCCTAGAGTTTGTGTTTCAATGTCAACCATTTTAGGGTTTGCACCAACTGCAATTATGCTGTTTACAGTCGCAGGTACAGTAAATGAAACGGTGATAACTTCATCGCCTTGAGAGACTCCAAGAGCTTGCAAAGCAATAATTAACCCCGCCGTGCCAGAACTCACAGAGCTGGCATAGTTGGATTGCACCATTTCTTTGAATTTGTTTTCAAATGCAAGGACTTGTGGTCCGCGAGACAGGTATGCAGTTTTTAAAACTTCATTGACTGCAATTCTGTCTTCTTTTGTAATTTCAGGCTGGGCTAATGGGTAGCTTTTCATAAAATATTTTTCTTAAAGAGTAACTTATCATCAATTGCCAGCTCGGTTAAAACGCGACTGATTAACTCTGAGGCATTGCCTTCGCCGTATGGATTGACTAAATCATTTAAACTTTCAATAAATTCAGTATTGAGTGCTTTATCTATGGCTTGACCAATTTCATGTTCATTAGCATTAACATCAATAATGTTTTTGGCTTGTTCTCGCCCCAACTGTCGAATGCCAATATTGATGCAAGGTAATTTTAATGAGGGTGATTCCATAATGCCACTGGATGAATTGCCCAACATTAAGTCAGCAACTTTTAGCAACCCCCAATACGTTTGAGCGGCTAAGTTGTGGTGAATTTGAGCGTTTGAATGCTTTTGGCAAAAGTTTTGTGCTTTTTTAATGATTTTGTAAGAACCTGCATCTGCATTAGGAAAACAAAAAACAATTTGTTCTTTTCTTTTGGATAAAGCAGAGAATAAATCAGCTTGTTCCTTTGCCGAATCTTTAAACAAAGTAACAGAATGATAAGCCACAACAATAAGCTTGTTTTCATTCAGTTTAAACCGTTGTCGAATTTCGGTTTTGCTGGGAATAATGCTTTTGTGTAAATGGTCTAATGATGGTGCACCACTTTGGTGCACTCGCCAAGCTTCTTCTCCCATTGCTAACACACGAGCCATGGCTTTGGCAGTTGGTGTGAAGTGAATATGACTCATTTTAGTTAAGGCATTGCGTACCGCATCATCAATTGCACCTTCGGAGACATCGCCGCCTTCTATATGGGCAATGGGAATACGCATGGTTAAAGCGACATTGGCAGGAGCTAACATTTCATACCTGTCAGCAATAAGCAACATGAGGTCTGGTCTGAGTTCGGACAAATAATCAGCAATGCTTAAGGTGGCTAGTCCCAGAGATTTTGCCATGCCCAAATCAGTATCGGAGGAAAGCAAGCACTCGATTTTTTTAACATTGGTAAAGCCGTCTTTTTCTATTTGTTGCCATGTGTCACCGTATTTAGGTGATAGGTGGGGTCCAAACGCCAAGATTGTTAAATCTATGCTGTTTTCTTGTTCTAATAATTTCAATACCCAATAAAGGTGAGAATAATCGGCTCGTGATGAGGTAATTGCAACAATTTTCTTATTCATTTAAAGAGATAACTAGTATAATGGTGGGTGATTTTACAACAGAAAAAGAAAATATATGAGTAATAAAATAACTATTATTAATGGAGATGGAATCGGTCCTGAAATTATGGAAGCTACTTTGCGTGTATTAGATGCCGTTGGGGCTGGGTTGGAATACGAACACGTGGATGCGGGTTTGATGGCATTGGAGAAGCATGGCAATTTATTGCCTGAAGATACGTTGGAGACAATTGCTAAAAATAAAGTTTGTTTAAAAGGTCCGCTGACTACGCCAATTGGAAAAGGCTTTAGTTCAATTAACGTGGCACTGCGTCGTCATTTTAAATTGTATGCCAATATTCGTCCTGCCATTACTTTTCCAGGAACAAAGTCAAAATTTGATGACATTGACATTATAACAGTAAGGGAAAATACCGAAGGGGCATATCGCCAAGAAGGTCAATTTATCAATGAAGATAGAACGGTGGCAAAGGCAGAAATCGTCATAACACGTGAAGCCTGTGAAAATATAATTCGTTATG
>JALSIL010000289.1 GCA_026990095.1 Lysobacterales bacterium | reverse complement strand
GTGGTTCGTGATAAACCAGTCATTTCAACCACTTCTTTGGCTCGTACTATTCTATCATTTGTTATTGATTGTTTATTTGTAGTTGTCGCTGAATTTACCACACCAATCAAATATTCTAAAAGTTGGTAGCCAAAGTATTCCACTTTATCAGGCAAGCCAATAAATGAAATTTTGCCTTGTCCTCTAAGTAGTTTGAGTGATTGAACTGGAATATTAAGGAATTCCACCGCTTCATCTTCTGAAAACCGCTGATACAAAGCCACGCCCATTGAATCGGCTATGGGTATCAGGTTTTGTATGTTTTCAGGTAAATCCACGCAGTTGGGCAATTGTTATTAATAAAATTTGAGTATAGCATAAACCATCAAAACTTCATTTGCGTTTTTGTTACTATCCTTATAATTGATTTATAGTTATCTTATTTATTATTAGAAATAATTATGACAACAAAAGTTCTACTTCACAAAGACAAGCACATGCGAGTGGCTAAAGAAGATAAATCAAATCAGCCAGTACAATTGGAATTGTGGAAAATGATGGATTCTCAAAATTATTCAAATAGTGTTGAGTTATACCAAACCTTGCCCGATGTATTCAGTTGAAAACAAATCAAATTAAGAAATCCTGATGGTTCATTACCAGTATTAACAAGACAGGGAAATTATAATGGTATATCTTACACCTTGGATATTTCACCTGCCAATATCACGGTTGAAGATACTGACAACAACAAAAAGAAAAAAGCCTTTTATAAAACGGTTATTGCAGAATTTGTTGAGTATGCCTTACACAAACTTTCAATTTCTGAAGGGTTCTTTTTAAACGATGATCAAATTAAAACTGAACAATTTTGATTAATCACAACTTTTTACCGCATTAGGGAAGAGTTAAAAAACATGGGTAAAAATTACAGCTACAACCAAATAAAAGATTGAATATCAATCTTGGCATGATTGCGTTATCAATTATCGTGAGATATAAGCAAAAACTATTGATTAGACAGTTTCTTTTCTCCAATAGACCTTACCATAAAGAATGACAGGAAAAACCCCTTACACTCAGAATTATACATCACATTCAATAAACTAATCTCAAAGAAAATACTCGCACTTGATTGGCGTGGATTTAATTATTCTGAGTTTATGAAAGTCAAAACCAGTTTTGGGCGTAGTCTATTTATGCGTTTGTCCTATCGTTTCAAGCAAGTCGATGTTATCAATGGTTATCATTTTTTACTTTCAACCTTGATTGATGAATGAGTATTGCAAGATGATTTAATCACGACCAATATCAAAAAAATCAATGAATGACTAAAAGATTGTGGTTACATCATTGAAAAATACACAGCAGAGAAAAAATACTCAATCAATCCAAAAACAAAACGCAGGGCATTAACAGATTATAAAGTCACTGTATTTCCCACAAGAGCCTTTCAGGATGAGCAATACCGTTTCAATGTTCATAATAAAAACATACAGGAACACAAAATTGATCAACAAGGAAAACCCATCATTAAACCGATGGGAGACCAGTACAAAACTAAACATGATTTTAAAAGGTATTTGAGTGACAAAGAAAATTTTGAAACCGCAAAATCTCCCATTAATTAGTCAGCTTTAGGTTAGCTTCATTTCAAAAATTAGTCAGTTCTAGGTGAACTTCACTTAAAACCACCTGAAATTAGTCAGTTTTAAGTCAGCTTAAAAGGTCTTTCTCATTTACCAGTAGTCAGTTCCTAGTGAGCCACAATGCCATTGTTTAAAACTTATTCAGCTTTGGGTGAATTTCGTGAAAAACTTCCAAACAATTGTGAACAATTTAGTCAGCTTTATATGATGGTTATCTTATTAATTCAAAACTGGAAGCCTCATAAATGTTTTAGTGATATGCTACCAAAGAAAATAGAGCACATCCATTTGCAACATTTACTGCAAGAATTATCATCTATACTTATGTATTTACCACCCTCAATTTTTTTGGTTCTAAAATGGTTCCATCGTATGGAATTATGATTGATAAAGCTACAAAATTTTATATTTATCACTTTGAAGCAAAAACATATTCACGCTGCAAATTAGAGAAATTGCAAAAAGTAATAGAGATCAATGATCAAGAAGTGGTGATAGTTGAGAAAACAAATCAAGGTTATATATTTAAAAGTGAGATTTGTATGCCTGTTCTAAACAAAAAAAACAACCTTTGAGCAAAACTCAAAGGTTATCAAATAAATCTAATTGCACAATCTCATCAACTTCAACTATATTAGTCATTGGTGTTGAGGGCGGTTCAGATTTTTCAGGTTCTATTTTTGTTTTTGTATTTATTGCTTCAGGTATTATTTTTTCTTCTTCCTCAGCAAGATTTTTTCTTTGTTTACGGAGTTTATAATCCCAATGGAAAGTATAATGAGCAGGGGTAAAAAACTGTTCCCTGTATTCTAAAGTCAAAGTATTGCCCACAATAATTTGAACAGGAACACCCCAAAGACTTAATTGAATATAGCACATTAACGCCACCATTCGGTCTATATCAACCGCTTGCACCCACAAGTGATGCACAGGGTTGATTTTTTGGTTTAGCTCTGTGTTTGGATACAGATGAAATGCTAATGTGACGACATAATCCACTGATTAAACGGCATAGACGTTTGGAATGACGGCTGCCAATATCTACAAAAGCGCAGCCTTCAACAATGCGATAACC
>JALSIL010000288.1 GCA_026990095.1 Lysobacterales bacterium | reverse complement strand
AGCTGAATTTATTTGAAAAAAGGGACTTGATACCTCTGTTAGAAGGAATTCCGATTAACATAAAAGTATCGAATCCAAATCAAATGACGATATTTTGAAAGTTAACGGGACAGTAGTGAAAATCTAACTATATTTAGTCACAAATCATTGCAAAATGGGGTAAAAAGCGTTAATTTATCATTATATTCTCGCTTTTTACTCCAACTGACCGCATGTGGGCAATTTGGACATTGATAAATAACACAAGGTGACTGATGCACTCATTAAATAGCCAACAACAAACAAAACCTAAAATAGCTTTAAAACAGGCTATCGTGCAAAAACTGGCACAAATGGCAGCAAAAATATCACTCAAATACAACCTCAACCTCAACGCTTTTATTGAGTATTATAAAAGCTATTTGGTCAAACAAGCGAAAAAAAACAACCCCGATTATTCCCTAGTCGAATTGTCTTGTCGCACGGGCATTGACAGGCGTTACATCAATCAGTACCTTAATATAGAAAATATTTCAATTAGACGCCCAAAATTTAGAATAGTACTCAATGAAATCAAAAGAATTTGCAAACAAAATAAAACACAATACATACTAAAGCATGGACCTTTTCAAAGTTTTGAGAGTATTTGCGAATCCGTAGTACCAGGTGCTTTGACACCACCATCGATTGCTAAAGAACTTGTTCGCCTAGGCAACCTGATTGACAAAGGAGACAAATACCAACTGGCTGTCTTTAGTTATATGCCTGAGGACAACAGCAACGACCAGCAATTTAGAATTTTAACCACTGAACTCAATCGTTTAACCAACACGGTTATTTATAATTTTGAGCAAAGTGACCATACAAACAAGCAATTCCAACGCAATGTATTCTCGACCCAAATCAATCCGCAAAACTTTAACCTCATAAAACACGAATGCACCCAAGTTTTAAACGATGCGAAAGAAAAAGTTGAAAATATTCTGCTCCAGTACGAAGAAAACGTATCACCTGACACCTACCCCGCCTTTGGTGCTTCATTTTTCTTATTTGGTTATGAAAACCACCAAGATAAAGGCAACACAAAAGCATGAATTTTCAAGGCATTGCAGTTTCTTCAAAGAGACTAGCGTGTAACTTCTCAAGTAGCCATTAGGGGCAGGGACTTCAGTCCCGTTGTTAAAAAGTCGGACTAAAGTTAGAACCCCAAAACCATTGGAGCAGGGACTTCAGTCCCGTTGTTAAAAGTCGGTCTAAAGCCCGAACCCCAAAACCATTGGGGCAGGGACTTCAGTCCCGTTGTTAAAAGTCGGACTAAAGTCCGAACCCCAAAACCATTGGAGCAGGGACTTCAGTCCCGTTGTTTAAAAAGTCGGACTAAACTCCGAACCCCAAAACCATTGGGGCAGGGACTTCAGTCCCGTTGTTAAAAGTCGGACTAAAGTCCGAACCCCACCTGCTTGAAAATTTAAATCAAACCAACTTGCCCGGATTCAACACAGCATTCGGATCAAAGACTTTTTTAATGCCTTGCATAATTTTAATTTCAGCGTCACTGCGTGAATAACTTAGGTATGGCTTTTTAATCATACCGACGCCGTGCTCGGCTGAGATGCTACCACCCATTTGTTGGATTAATCCATAAACGTGTTTGTTTACCATTTCGCATTCGATTTTAAAATCAGCTATACTCATGTCCTCGGGCTTGATGATGTTGAGGTGTAAATTGCCATCGCCAATATGGCCAAACCAGACCAATTCAAATTGTGGGTAATGTTGACTCACCAAAGCATCGAGTTGATTCATAAATTCTGGAACTAAAGATACTTTAACGGCAATGTCATTTTTATAAGGGGAAAAATGAGCAATGGATTCGCTGATGCCTTCGCGGTATTGCCAAAACTGATTGGCTTGTTCGAGCGATTGTGAGATTAAACCATCGACAATATCGCCGTTTTCCATGCCCTGCTCAAAAACTCGCATAACGGCATCTTCGTTTTCATCAAACTCACACAGCACATAACATTGTACTAAATCGTCAAATGGCTTGTCTAATTCTCGGTGTTTGCAAACATGTTTAAGGGCAATATCAGTAAAAAACTCGTAAGCGGATAAATTGAGCTCTTTTTTAGCCAATGAAAACACCCGCATAACCGAATCAAGGCTAGCCAATGCCAACAGCATAACCGATTGTTCCACTGGTGGTTTGATTAATTGCATAGTGGCTTCGACAATAATACCCAACGTGCCTTCGCTGCCAATCATCAAATGACGCAAATCATAACCGGTGGCATTTTTTACCAATCCTTGATTTAAGTTTAATAGTTCACCTGTTGCGGTGACCACTTTTAATCCAGCTACATAATCACGGGTCATGCCATAACGCAAAACGCGTATGCCACCAGCGTTAGTGGCTATATTGCCGCCTATTTGGCTGGAACCACTGGAAGCAAAATCCACTGGATAAAACAAGTCCTTTTCTTGTGCATAATTGTGTAATTGCTCGGTAACAACGCCTGCTTGCACGGTGACTTGTGCATCATCGGCGTTAAAGTCTAAAATACTGCGCATCTTTTCAAAAGATATAACAAACTCATGGTTACTGGCAACAACTCCGCCGCTATAGCCTGTTCGACCGCCTGATGGAACCAGTTTAAAATCCAATTTATTGGCTAGTTTAACAATTATTTGGACTTGTTCAACTGTTTTTGGAAACAATACACATGCACAATCCACATCAGCAAATCGCGTCCAGTCTTGTCCGTAGACTTGCAAGTCATCTGCATCAATTGAATAGTCTATATTAGCAATTTCTAATTTAATTTGATTAATAATTTCACGTTTTTCCATCAGAGGTTTACAATAAGCATTTTTAAAGTTGCCAATTATATAGGATAATTTAGCATTATGAGCAAGCTGTCATTAAGTAAAGAGAAAATAAAAGTCGTTTTATTAGAAGGCGTTCACCCTTTGGCTGAAGAAAGCTTCAGAAAAGACGGTTATAACAACATTACTTACCTCAAGGGCACACCTGAGAAAGAAGAACTTAAAACCTTACTTTCTGATGCACATATATTAGGCATTCGCTCACGCACGCATATCACTCAAGATGTTTTGGATGCTTGCGATAAACTCATGGCAATTGGCACTTTTTGCATTGGCACCAATCAGATTAATCTCGAATACGCTCGCAATAAAGGCATTCCTGTTTTTAATGCTCCGTTTTCTAATACCCGTTCGGTTGCTGAACTTGTGTTAGCCGAAATTATATTTTTAATGCGTGGCATTCCGCAAAAAAATGCCGCCGCACATCGAGGTCAATGGCAAAAAACAGCAGAGAGTTCGTTCGAGATACGAGGCAAAAAACTCGGCATTGTTGGCTTTGGGCATATCGGCTCACAACTGGGTGTTATTGCCGAATCTTTAGGCATGAAAGTCTACTTTTACGACATAGAAAACAAATTACCCATGGGCAATGCCAAAAATACCGAATCTTTAAACGAATTATTAGCCAAAGTCGACGTCTTGAGTCTCCATGTTCCCTCAACAGCAGCCACTAAAGACATGATTGGTAAACAACAACTCAACAAAATGCGTCAAGGAAGTTATTTGATTAATGCAGCACGGGGTGATGTTGTGGTTATTGAAGATTTAATTGATGCTCTTGACTCAGGAAAAATCAAAGGTGCGGCTCTTGATGTTTTCCCACAAGAGCCCAGTAGCAATAACGACCCATTCATCTCTCAACTTAAAGAATACGACCAGGTTATTATCACGCCTCATATCGGAGGTTCAACTTTAGAAGCGCAAGTCAATATTGCCAATGAAGTGTCCAATAAGCTCATGAAATATTCCAATAATGGCACAACTTCATCAGCAGTTAACTTTCCTCAAGTTTCCTTGCCTGAAATTGGTGGCAAACAATCGCGTGTGATGCATATCCACAAAAACAAGCCCGGAATGCTCGAACAAGTCAACCGCATCTTTAGCAAACACGACATGAATATTACCGCTTTGCATTTACAAACTGAAGGGGAAATTGGCTATGTGATTATGGACGTGGACTGTTCCGAAGTTGATGATTTGAAAACCGAATTAAAATCGATTGATGACACCTTACGTGTCCGTGTATTGCATGGTAGTTGATGCAAATTTTTGTCATTCTCTCAAAGGCGGAAATAACCGCATATATTCATGAAAAATAAATTATACGGCATTATGCTAGTGGCATTTATTGCCACAATCGCGACTATTATTGCAAAACTTCATCACATCAAAGCCTTGGCTATCAGTCCTTTGGTTATTGGCATAATTTTAGGCACTGTATTTGCCAACACGCTAAGAAACAAAATTCCGCAATCATGGCTGCCAGGTGTTTTATTCTCCGCCAAAACATTACTGCGTATTGCTATTGTTTTCTATGGCTTTCGCATCACTTTTCAACAAATTGCATCGGTGGGAACTGAAGGTTTAGTGCTTTCAACACTGATGTTATCATCAACCATGATTATTGGCATTGTGGCAGGTATTAAACTCCTCAAACTTGATAGAGATACAGCTATTTTGGTTGCCTCAGGTAGTGCCGTGTGTGGAGCCGCAGCAGTGCTTGCTACCGAAGAAGTGCTCAAATCAGAACCACATAAAACCGCCATAGCCGTTGGCACGGTGGTTTTATTTGGTACAATTTCCATGTTCCTTTACCCTATTCTCTATCGCTCAGCTGTGCTTGGTATGGATTTTACTCAATTTGGTTTGTTCGTAGGTTCCAGTATTCACGAAGTCGCACAAGTGGTTGCCGCAGGTGGGGCAATTGATGCCGTCTCCAGTGATACCGCTATTATCGTTAAGATGATTCGGGTTATGATGATTGCTCCAATGTTATTAATTCTTGGGCTGTTTTTATCACGTCTTGGCAATCATTCCTCCAGAGGTACTAAAAAACTGGTTATTCCGTGGTTTGCTATTTTATTTATTGGAGTCGCTGGGTTTAATTCATTTCATCTATTACCGACAAGTTTAGTGAGCACAATAAATCAAATCGATACATTTTTGTTAAGCATGGCAATGACTGCATTAGGTATGGAAACTCACCTTGCTAAGTTTAAACAAGCAGGACTGAAACCTGTGTTGCTTGCACTGATTTTATTTACATGGCTAATTAGTGCTGGTTATTTTCTGACTCTACACATCGATAAATTGATTTAGACTAGCTTTTCAAAGGAATGTTTTTTAGTATTTCAAGCAGGTATTTCCAAAATTTCTGTGTCGAAGAAATACTGACCCGTTCATCTGGAGAGTGAGCACGCTGGATAGTCGGGCCAAATGAAATCATATCCATTTCTGGATAATTGGTTCCCAATATTCCACATTCAAGTCCTGCATGGTAGGCAATTATCTTAGGCTCTGACTTAAAGACATCAAAATAGATTTCCTGTAACACTTTAAGAATTTTTGAGTCTGGATTTGGTTTCCAACCAGGATAAGCACCATCAAGCTTTACCTCAAACCCGCCCAATTCAAAAGTCGATTTTAGTTGATTGGACAAGTCTTGTTTGCCCACTTCGGTAGCACTTCGGGTCAAACATAGCACTTTTATCGAACCGTCCTTGACCAAAACTCGTGCTAGGTTGTTGGATGTTTCTACCAAATCTTCAATGTCAGGGCTCATGCGATAGACACCATTATGTACAGCGTAAATTGTTTTGAGCATACGTTCTTGGTCAGTACTGGACAGGCAATAGGCTGGCGTGTTAACTTTTTCAATGGTAATCTCAACTTTTTCTTCAACGGACTTGTATTCATTAATTATTTCGTCAGAAATTTGTTCAAATAGTGAAGAAACTCTATGGCTCTTGTCACACACGACAACGGCAGAACTTTCTCGTGGAATCGCATTACGTAACGAACCCCCATCAATTTGGGCAATCAAAACTTCATCTTTTAATGCAAACAGCAACCGATTCATTAGCTTATTGGAATTTCCATAACCTTTGTGAATATCCATACCACTGTGTCCGCCTCGCAAGCCTTTGACTGTTATTTTATAAGCGTTGGATGAATTAACTGGTTGTTGTTCATATGTCTTTGTTGCAGTGATGTCAATACCGCCAGCACAACCCATGGCAATTTCATCATCGTCTTCGGTATCAAGGTTTAACAAAATTTCCGCATCCAAATACCCTGCTTGCAAACCCAACGCACCAGTCATGCCCGTTTCTTCGTCAACGGTAAATAACGCTTCAAGTGCTGGGTGGGTAATGTCATTGGATGCAAGAACACTCATAATTGCAGCCACACCCAATCCATTATCGGCGCCCAATGTGGTGCCATCGGCAGTCACCCAATCACCCTCAATCAACATATTTATGCCTTGGGTATCAAAGTCAAACTCGGTGTCGTTATTCTTCTGGCAAACCATGTCAACATGCGATTGCAAAACCACTGTTTTGCGATTTTCCATGCCACTACTAGCAGGTTTTTTCATAATCACATTACCCACAGGATCAATGAGTGCTTCAAGTTTATAACGTTGAGCAAATTGCATCAAAAAATCCACAACTTTGCCTTCTTTTTTGGAAGGTCGCGGTATGGCGTTTAAATCAGCAAAGTTATTCCATAAGGCCTTAGGTTCGAGCTTTCTTATTGTATTTGACATGGTTTTGACCTGATTATGTTTTAAGGGTATTTTACCATAATATTAAGTATAGAGACCTTTGCATAACTCGTAGCACGTGTTAAAAAGTTGCAAAAAACACCACTCTGCGTTAAAAAATTCTTAAATAGCGGGTGTCAATGAGCATTTTTAACGCAGAAATGGAGGATTTATAAGCCAATATGTGAGTTATTTACCAGTGGACGCCACGCATAAGAGAGGCAAACGCCACTTGCTCGGGCGACGAGCGATGCCCGCCCGAGGTTTTGCCCTTTGCCGCTGCCGAATCGGGGAACATATTAAAGGCGGAGTTCATAATAACTTCCATGGATTTTGGAGCTAGAGCATGTGTGACTTGGGCGAATATACCAAGTCTTGTGGCTATACGTTGTGGTCTGCGGATTATTGCATCTTTAACCATGTCGGCTGCTTGTTCTGGTGAGATGGTTGGCACGTTGTCGTACATTTTGGTAGGGGCTATCATTGGGGTGCGAACCAAGGGCATATTGATTGTGGTAAAGGCTATGTTTGTGTCATTAAACTCGGCTGCTGCACATCGAGAAAATGCATCGAGTGCTGCTTTTGAGGCGACGTAGGCTGAAAATCGCGGCGCATTAGTTAACACACCTATTGATGAAATATTAACCACTTGCCCGTAACGTTTTTCGGTCATTCCTGGTAAGAACCCAAGTATTAAGCGCAAACAGCCAAAGTAGTTCAGTTGCATGGTGCGCTCAAAATCATGAAATCGGTCATAACTTAAGGCGATGGAACGGCGTATAGAACGACCAGCATTATTGACCAGTATATCAATTGAACCCAAATCATTAGTGACGTCTTGTATCAACTTATCTGCTGATTTCATGTCGGATAAATCACAAGTGTAAAGCGAAGTTTTTGAGCCTTCTTTTTTCATCACTTTTTGTGTTTCTAATAGTTTTTCCATGCCACGCGCAACAAGTATCACATGTGCACCAGCTCTTCCTAGCATGATGGCTGTGGCTTGCCCAATACCAGAGGATGCACCCGTGACTAAGACTTTTTTGCCTCCAACACGACCTCTTAGGCTGTGATCAATAAATAAATCAGGATCCAAGTGTCGCTCCCAATAATCCCACAAACGCCACGCATATTTTTTCAAATCAGGCACTTTTATATCGGTGCCTTTAAGCAACTTTGCTGTTTCACGGTTATCAAATCGAGTTGGGTAATTAATAAAACTTAGCACGCCAGGGGGAATGCCTAATTCATTCATCACTTGCGAACGAATGCGACGCACTGGCGATAGCATCATCAAACCTTGCTTTAAGGTATTTGGTATAAAGTTAAAGATTCGTGCATCTATGCGCATCGTCATTTGTGGTGCGTGACCTGCTTTGGCAAATATATTGAGCACTTCACCAATTTTACGTGGCTTTGGATCGGTTAGGTGAAAACATTTACCGTGTTGCCCTTTAGTGTGAGCAATGTGATCCATGGCATCGACCACGTAATCAACTGGAACCATGTTTAATCGACCGCCTTCTAAACCCAATGTTGGCATCCATGAAGGCAACATTTTACGCATCTTCTGAATAAGCTTGAAAAAATAATAAGGGCCATCAATTTTATCAATTTCACCTGTTTTAGAATGTCCAAGCACCATCGCTGGCCGATAAATTTGAAAGGGGACTTTACATTCTCTGCGCACCACGCCCTCGGATTCGTGTTTCGTTTTAAAATAGGGATTATCCAATCCTTCGGCTTCGTCAAACATGTCTTCACGGAAGACACCATTATAAAGACCCGCAGCGGCAATAGAAGAAACATGATGAAAACATTTGGCATTAACTTGTTCGGCAAAACCAATAGCACTTCGAGAGCCTCCCACATTGGCAGCTTCTTGTTCTTCGAAGGAGGCTTTCATGTCATAAATGGCTGCCAAATGAAACATGTGGTTGATTTTTCCTTTGAGTTCATCGCGATTCTTTTTGCTGACACCAAGGTTGTTTTTAGTTAAATCCCCAGTAATGGCAACCACCCGATTTTTCGGAGCATTGAGTTTTTCTAATAAGACATTGAGTTTCTTTTTCGAACCTGATCGCACCAAGACATATATCTTACCTTTACGTTTAAATAGTTTTGGAAGAAGATTTGAGCCGATAAAACCCGTTGCACCTGTTACAAAATACGCCATATTCAATACCTTTTATTTTTATGTTGATGTTATTTCCTTGTATTGTATAATAAATGACACAATTTAAAAATAACAATTTTGGGAAATATTTATGAGTGACTTAACTGAATTATTTAAACAAGCACAAGAGAACATTAAAACTTTAAGTAAAAAACCCGATGATGACACCATGTTAGAACTCTACTCTCTTTACAAACAAGGTTCTCAAGGAGATGTGACTGGCGAACGCCCTGGTTTTTTTGATTTTGTAGGTGCTGCAAAATTTGACGCTCGCCAGAAACTTAAAGGCATGAGTCAAGAGGATGCCATGCAAAAATACATTGATAAAGTCAATGCGTTACTCGGCTGAAGTTTAACTCATGAAAACCAAGGATAGAATTATCCAAACGGCATTAATGCTTTTTAATGAAGAAGGCGAATCCAATGTGACCACCAATCACATTGCCGACGAAATGGATATTTCGCCAGGTAATTTATATTATCATTACCGCTCTAAAGACGATATTATTTGGCAAATTTTCCTTAATTACGAAAAGAAAATTCGTTTAGTATTGGAACAAAAAGACTTAAATTATGCTTCCATGCAAGACATGTGGAATTATCTCCATGCTGTTTTTGATGTCATCTCTGAATACCGCTTCCTTTACAGAAACCTTATTGGATTAATGAGGCGCATAGAGTTCTTAAAAAGACACTTTAGGCACATTTTAGCTTTGAAATCTCAAAGAGCCTTATCTATAATGTCGCGCTTGGCTGAAGACGGCTTATTAAATACTGACCAGCAAACCATTGCTTCTCTAGCTGACCAAATAGCTTTGACCGCCACTTTTTGGCTCAACTATTCCATTGCTATTTACGATGATGATTATGACGAAGAGAAAAAGCTATCGCATGGAATATTTCATGTGATACGCATGGTTGCTCCTTTTCTTACCGAAAATGACAAAGCCTTATTAGATGAGTTATCCACTCAATTTTTATAAACAACCCAAATTTTAAAACACTAATGAAAAAAGAATTTATGCGTAAAGCCATAGCGCTTTCAATCGACAATGTAAAAAATAATCTTGGAGGCCCTTTTGGTGCAGTGGTTGTTAAAGATGGGCATATTATTGCGACTGGTACTAATTGCG
Organism: Lysobacterales bacterium; assembly: GCA_026990095.1. Lineage (GTDB taxonomy): Bacteria > Pseudomonadota > Gammaproteobacteria > Xanthomonadales > Marinicellaceae > NORP309. The sequence continues at coordinate 7,572 of JALSIL010000288.1, read as the reverse complement.
TCACAAGCCACAATGACCCAACAGCCCATGCAGAAGTCATTGCGATTAGAAATGCGTGCAAAGAACTCAATTCATTCCAATTAGATGGTTGTGAAATTTACACTTCTTGCGAGCCTTGCCCCATGTGTCTCGGTGCAATTTACTGGGCACGACCCAAAGCCGTTTATTATGGCAACACTAAAGCAGATGCCGCTAAAATTGACTTTGATGACCAGTTTATTTATAATGAACTAGACTTGCCTTTACAAGAACGTAAACTAAAAATGCAACAATTGCTTGGTGATGAGGCTATCCAGGCGTTTGAATTGTGGCAAAAAAACACAGAAAAAACGGAGTATTAACAATGAAAAAAATCCTACTTATTACTTTTTTATTAATCAACCATTTAAGTTGTGCAGATACTCTTTTGGGTATTTATGCTGGGGCACAAGCAGGATTCTATAAGAGTTCTGGAGACTTGAAAGCAAATAATTCAAATTATAATCAAGCTTTTAGTAAAATTGATAAAAATTCAATAAACAGTAGTTCATTTTTTATTGCTCTTGAACATGGCATCCCTTTGCTTCCAAACATCAAACTACGCCGCACCAACTTGCAAGTGGATAACTTTGTTAATTTAGAGTTGTTTTGTACACTTGATTTCCCCAACAGATGCTTTCCAGAAACATCACTGGATTTAAGTCATACTGATTTAACCCTTTATTATGAATTATTGGATAATTGGGTTAATTTGGATTTAGGAATTAGCGCCCTCTATTTTGATGGTAATATTGACTTTGATACTGGTTTAAATGCTGATGTTAATTACGCTAAACTCGTGCCTGCTGTTTATGGAAAAGCCTTATTTGAAATGCCAATTACTGATTTAAGTACCAGCTTAACGGTTAATATTGGATCGGCTTCGAATGCAAGTGTGAGTGATATTGAATTAGCCATTCAGTACAAACTTTCATTGGGATTTACTATTGAGGCAGGATTTCGCAAACAAAATATAAAGTTAACTCAATTTAATGGAACCGATTTAGACTTTAATGCATCGGGTGTGTTTGCAGGCTTGAATTTTCACTTTTAAATCTTGATATATCTCATAATCAAGTCAAAAAGCCACATTATTTTACATTTCATCCTTTTTTTTAGAGCCCATAGGTGTTATATTAGGTTTTTCTAATATAAACAGGTATCTTACATGAAAAAAATATTGTTAACTGTTGCAGTTTTAACTGCTGGTTTAGTTTCTTCAAACGCTATGGCTGCAGGCGATGCTGCTGCAGGTAAAGCAAAAGCGGCAGTTTGTGCAGGTTGTCATGGTGCAGCAGGTATTTCTGCTACTGGGATGTGGCCAAACCTCGCTGGTCAAAAGGCTGCTTATACAATAAAGCAGTTAAAAGCTTTTAAAGATGGCACAAGAAAAGACCCAACAATGTCTCCAATGGCAGCTCCTTTATCAGATGAAGACATGGAAAATTTAGCGGCTTATTATGCAAGTTTGAAATAAATAATGCTTGCTTAGTTTTGCTTTTAATGAACAAAATTTGCTTATAAAAAAAACCCCGAATAAATCGGGGTTTTTTTTGCCTAAACGATCTTAAATTTATTATAAGAACTCAATACTCCATGAGTTAATATAACCCGTATCAGCTCCTGCACTATCAATAACTTTTAATTTCCATGTACCTGTAGCACTTGTACTGCCTTTGTTCACCGTTTTTGATTCATTGATATTGTTGGCACTTCCGCCTGTATTACTTCTTAGTGTGGATACGACTCCTGTTGGATCAATCAACTGCACTTTTAAATCACCAATATACGTATGAACGATATTGTAAGTGATTTTAACACTGTTTGATGCACCAGTGCGGTTAACACTAATACTTGAAGTTGCACCCGTTGGATTATTGTCAGGAATATTAACATTCGTTGTATTTGAAAATACAGACTGTTGTGATCCACCGCCAGTGGTGTAACTGCCTGTAAGGCTGGCACCAGAGAATGTTGAATAAGCATTAATCATGACATAATAAGTGCCTGCTTGTGCTGTTGTGATATTACATGTTTCATTATTACCACTCGCCCACGAACGGCAATCATAGTTTGAAGTCGTTGGTGCCGCACCAAATCTCACGTATAAATCCGCATCACCTGTTCCACCACTCATTACAAAGTTCAATGCAGATGCACCAGCTGGAACAACCATCGTATAATTCAATTGTGTTCCTGTAGAACCCGATAGACCAGTTTTAGCAACACCATTAGTTAAGACATTTCCTGTTGGAGGAGGCGGTGCTGTAACCGTAACATTCTGAGTTGAAGTGCCAGTTGCACCATTATTGTCAGTCACGGTTAAAGTCACTGCATATGTACCAGCACTTGCAAAAGTATTATTTGCAGTAACACCCGTTGCACCAAATGACCAAGAGTAACTTGAAATAGTGCCATCACTATCGGAACTCGCAGAACCATCGAAGCTACAGCTTAAATCAGTACAACTACTGGTAAACGATGCTGTTGGAGCAACATTGGCCGCCGCCGCTGTGTAACTTCCCGTTAAACTTGCACCACTGTAAGTGGCATATGCCTGAACTAACACATGATACGTTCCTGCTTGTGCACTGGCTATATTACATGTTTCAGTATTACCAGATGCCCACGAACGGCAATCATAAGATGAAGTTGTTGGTGCGGAACCAAATTTAACATACAAATCAGCATCACCTGTTCCTCCACTCATGGCAAACTGAAGGTTGGTAGCACCTGAAGGTACTGCCATTGTGTAATTAGTTCCTGTACCTGTTGCACCCGAAAGACCTGTTTTTGCCACTCCATTGATTAAGATGGTATTTCCTGTTGGAGGAGGAGTTGTGCCACCCATGGCTAAAACGGCTGCATTAGAGTCAACAATTCCTGCACCACAATTTGCCGTAGTACACTGATGCGAACTTACTGTTGGGAAAGCTCTTGCTGTAGATTTCATGGTATTTTCAATTTCTGCTGGCGTAGCACTTGGCTTTACAGAATACATAAGAGCAGCCAAGCCAGCAACATGAGGGGCCGCCATTGATGTGCCTTGCAACGCACCAATACTATCCGCACCTGGAGTCGTTGCTCCAGCATTATAAGTAGATTGAATCATATTTGCACTACTCCAAACACCGCCTTCACAATCGGCCAAAGAGGTTGGCATACCCTCACCAATTGGGTTACAACCGTCTCCACCTGGAGCTGCGACATCGACAGCTGAGCCATAGTTAGAGTAATACGCACGACCACCATTTCGATTTGTAGAAGCGACGGAAATAACATTATTGCAATTAGCAGGTGGGTATCCTGCAGAGCTGTTATCATTACCTGCAGCAACTACTATTGTTGAGCCAGCATTAAAGGCAGCATTTATAGCATCTTGATAAGTTGAAGAACAAGCTGCAGGTGAACCTGAGCCTAAAGACATGTTAATTACATCCGCAGGATTAGAGTTGGTTGGCACTCCAACAACACTTAAACCAGCAGCCCAACGTATCCCGTCGGCAATATCAGATAAAGAGCCACCGCATTTACCAAGAACACGAACAGGAACTAAGCCAATATTCCAAGCCACTCCAGCCACATCACTGTTATTGTTGGAAACAGCTGCAACTGTACCCGCAACATGTGTACCGTGCCAAGAACTATCACTTGCAGAAGAACCAGTTCCACAATCTCCAGCGGCAGCATAATCACCAGGATCTTGTGCATTGGCATCGCGACCATCACCATCAACAGCAACTGCAGTTGAAGAAATCATATCGTACTGTCCCACTACATTGCCTGCTAAATCAGCATGTGGACGATAACCTGTATCCAGTACTGCAACCGTTATACTTGGTGAACCTGTAGTTGTATCCCATGCAGAGGGTAAATTCATTCCACCAGCGGCTTCAAAATAATGCCACTGTGTGCTATAAGCCGTGTCATTAGGAGTTGCATAAGGCACTATCCAAGCATCTATTTCAGCGTACTCAACATCAGAGCGTTTATTTAATTGTTCAACAATTTGATTTAAATCGACGGCAGCTTGTCTTCCAAGCCTATTTGAACTGGGCTTAATTGTTAATACATCCGCACCGCCTGACATGGTACGTTTAAACTCAATATTAATACCTAACTCGGCACTTAATTGGCTAGCGTGAGTAACAGAATCAATACTGGTTCTTAAGTTGTTATTTTTATATTTGATTATAATTCCAGGATTCAAGGGATTTGCTTGCACAGCATTTCTTGTCAAATTGGCACCTAATGATGATTGTGCATTAACTGACAGGCTTGTTAAGGCTAACAAACCGACTGCTGGCAGTACAATGTTTCTCAACTTTCTCATATAGTTCTCTCTCTTGTTTAAAAAAAAATAGGCAACACAAAAATTTTTCCCCATTTAAAATATAAAATTCTAAATGGTTATTAAATCACAGTGTATTACCAAGTGGTTTTGTAATAATTTACAAAGTTAATGATTAGCAACAGATTTTTTTATAATTATCGTTGCGCTTTTTATTATTTATTCACCGACAATATTTGTCAAGAAAATACCCGACAAAATCAATTTGCCCATATTCTCACGTAAAAATGCTTAATTTTGAGACAAATTTCACATATTTGTATTATTTTTTTATATTTTTAGGTAAAAAAAGAAATTGGAGTCTCATTTATATTGTTGCTAAGAAAATCAATTTTAGTTATGATAAGAACCCCTTATTCATAAAAACAAGCCTAAATGACAGCAATTATCTGTGGCATTCAAAGCACAAAACTTCTGCCTGAAGAAATTTCACTACTCAAACACCCACTAGTATGTGGCGTCATTCTTTTTAAGCGTAATTTTGAGAACTATTCACAACTTAAAGTTTTAATACAAGAAATAAAAAGTCATTTTGGTGATGATTTTCTTGTCACTGTCGACCAAGAAGGAGGACGTGTTCGTCGTTTTGACTTGCCATTTACGCGTTTACCACCCTTATTAGATATCGGCAACACCCATAATCAAAACAAAGACTTAGCCAAGTCTTTTGCACACACTCACGCTTGGTTAATGGCAAGTGAGTTGCTTTCGATTAGTATTGACATGAGTTTCGCCCCCGTTTTAGATATTGACAATGGCAGCAATGTCATTGGTGATCGAGCCTTTTCTGACAACGCAGATATTGTCACCGAACTCGCTGATTATTATTGTCGATCTATGCACGATGCTGGTATGAAAACAACAGCCAAGCATTTCCCAGGTCACGGAACAGTTGTCGCTGATTCACATTTTGATTTACCGATTGACGACAGAAGTTTTGAGGAAATTGAAAAACTCGATTTACAACCTTTTGTTACATTAATTAAAAACAAATTAGTTGATGCCATCATGATGTCACATGTCATTTATTCCAAGGCGTGTCAACAAGCTGCTGGCTATTCAAAATTTTGGTGTCAAGATGTTTTACGTAACAAGTATGGTTTTGAAGGAGTAATAATATCTGATGATTTGGGCATGAAAGCTGCTGATTGTGTCGGTGATGTGCATGCACGTTATCAAGCCTGCATTGATTCTGGCTGTGATATTGCACTGGCATGTACAATGGAATTATCACAAGAATTACTGTCCAAACTGCCAACAAAAACAGCTAAAAGGCGTTTTCCTCAATTAATAGGTAAATCAAAACTATCAAAATCAAAAGATTTTTGGCAAAATAGTACGTGGCAAGCCGTACGCAAGAGTATGGTGGCAATACAAGCTGAAATTTATAACTCAACTAAGTGAAGACCATGAACAACTACCCTAACCTTCTTAAACCACTGGACTTAGGATTCACCACCATTAAAAACCGTGTATTAATGGGCTCAATGCACACAGGGCTAGAAGACCGTGCAAAAAACTACCCAAAACTAGCAGAGTATTTTCGCCAACGCGCGCAAGGGCAAGTGGGATTAATTGTAACAGGAGGCATCAGTCCAAACTTACGTGGTTGGACTGCACCCTTTAGTGGTTGTTTAAAGTTTAAATTCCAAACCAAACGCCACAAAATTGTCACCGATGCAGTGCATGAAGCCGATGGTAAGATTTGCATGCAAATTTTGCACACCGGTCGATACGGCTACCATCCTTTTAGTGTTTCTCCATCAGGAATAAAATCACCCATAACACCCTTTAAAACCAAATTAATGACGGCAAAGGACATTGAAAATCAAATCAAAGCTTTTATCAACACCGCGCAACTGGCTCAAATGGCAGGTTATGATGGCGTTGAAATAATGGGCTCAGAAGGGTATTTAATTAATCAATTTATTGCCAAAAAAACCAATCACCGCAAGGACAAATGGGGAGACAATTTTAATAACCGCACACGTTTTGCTAAAGAAATAGTGCAGCGTACACGAGAAGCCGTGGGCACTGACTTTATTATCATTTTCCGTTTATCCATGTTGGACTTAGTTGCTCAAGGCAGCACCTGGGATGAAGTGGTATCACTGGCAGAAGATTTGGAACAATTGGGTGTCACTTTAATTAATACAGGAATCGGTTGGCACGAAGCTCGCATTCCAACCATTGCCACCTGCGTGCCACGTGGTGCCTTTTCATGGGTCACCGAAAAAATGCGACCACATGTTAAAATTCCTTTGATTACAACAAACCGAATTAACACGCCAGAAGTGGCAGAAAAAATCTTATCAGGAAATCAAATTGATATGGTCTCAATGGCACGCCCATTTTTAGCCGATGCCAATTTTGTGCAAAAAACAATGGACAACAAATCAGATGAAATTAACACCTGTATTGGCTGTAATCAGGCTTGTTTGGATCATGTTTTCAAAAACAAACGTGCCACTTGTTTGGTCAATCCACTCGCTTGCTACGAAACCGAATACAAAATCAAACCAACAACACAGGTCAAATCTTGTGCAGTCATTGGCGGAGGCCCTGCGGGCATGGCATGCGCCAAAACTCTAGCACAACGTGGTCACAACGTGACTTTATTTGAAGCCAGTGACAAACTTGGAGGGCAGTTTAATCTTGCGGCTAATATTCCAGGAAAGGATGAGTTTTTTAACACGATCCGTTATTTCAAAACACAATTTGCCAAGCACAAGGTGAATGTGCAACTCAACACTAAAGTTAATGCCAATGATTTATCGGCTTTTGATGAAGTCATTATCGCCACAGGTGTGCAGCCTCGAGTTCCAAAAATTAAGGGTATTGAACACGAGAAAGTTATCATCTATAATGATTTAATTACCAAAAAACAAGTCGCCGGAAAATCCGTTGCTATTATTGGTGCAGGTGGCATAGGATTTGATATTGCAGAGTTTTTATCTGAGGATAACGAAGCTGTTTATACTGACCCCAAAGCCTTTTGCGAGGAATGGGGAATCGACATGACTATCCAAAGTGAAGGTGGCTTAACAAAAGCCAATCACGCTCCAAGTCCTAGAGAAATTTACCTACTGCAACGCAAAACCAGCAAGCCAGGCAAAGGTTTAGGCAAAACAACTGGATGGATTCATCGTTTGGCACTAAAAAAACGCGGCGTTAAAACCATGGTTGGTTGCCATTACGACAAA